>NZ_JAILKR010000045.1 GCF_024693525.1 Selenomonas sp.
GAACTCCCGGATGCTTCAACACTCCCCCAGGTCTTGCTCCATTAGCAAAGAAGGACGAGCCGTATTCTTCACAGGCTAGTGTCATGCCTACAGCATTACGCGCCATGGCAATAGGTGAATAGCCAACCAGACCATCAAAGCCCAGCCCTGGGATATGCAGGACATCCTGCCGCCGTAACTTAATCTGACTGCCACCTTTGATTTTGGGATTGCTGTCCGACATTGGTGTGTAAGTGTAAACAATCTCACCATGCTCATCCCGGTCAACGCTCATGCGGTTAGGCAACAACGGATAAAGCCCCACCACTCGTCCCATGCCATCTCGAATTATCTGCGAGTAGGAATTCCCCCATAAAAGCAGGTGAATCATGGCTGTCTCTCGAAATATAAAAGAAGTCATTTCGGGATTTGGCGAGTCATGGAGCAAGAAATATAACGGATGCTGCGGCACACGCTCTTTGCCCTTCCCTTTGTACTCATAGACATGAAGTGGTAGTCCTGCAATGGACTCAGCCAAGATTCTGACGCAAGCATATACTGCCGTGGTCTGCATGGCAGAAAACTCATTGACAATCTGCTTGCTGGCTGACCTGCCGAAAACAAATGGCCAACCACTGAAGTGATAGACATTTTGAGGCTTATCCCGTGAGCGGAAAAATTTTGTAAAGAAATTCATGCTATCACGCTCCTCAATGACAATAAAAAAATTAGGAGGCTCTCTCTCATGGAAAGAATAAATAATCTAGAAGATATCATGGCTAACATTGCCACTATGGATAAGTATCTCGAAAATAAACTAGACTCTGAATTTGATTATGCCTTGGAAAAAATCAAAAAAGGGAATTGCTTTATTGTTGTTCAGAGTGGTAAAGATTTCTACAAATTTTATCCCAGTCGTTTCATCGGTTATAAGAATAATTCAATGAACAGACACGAGGATAATCCTGATAAAGATGGTAGGAAAACCAATATTTACATTCGAGAAGCACTCGGCCAAAAAGAAGCCTTTGACCCCCTATTAGAAAGCAAATATCTAGATTATTGTTCCTACCTTGGCATTACCCCTACCAAGCGTGAAAAACTGACTAGGAAATACTGGACCCTATAATGTAAAACACCGCCCTTTCGAGCGGTGCCCCTGCCTTGTTTCGGCTTAGAAGGTTCTTTCGTAGGAAAGCTTCATGTTCTGGATGTCTGCCGTAAATTTCGCCCCCCGTGCAATCTCATCGGCGGCCTTCAAAAGCTCCTCCGGTGTGGGGCTTCCCCCCATCCGGCTTACGCTTGCGCTAGCTTCGATTTCGATGCAGCCTATGCGCTTTTCCCAGTCGGTCTTTTCGATGTTGCTGTTCTGGAAAATCTGGATGTTGATGTAATCCTGCCCCGTGTGCTTGTTATTCCAGCCCATGGAGGTTTCCTCAATCTCGAATCCGTACTCGGTTGCCTTGCTCTCGATAATCTCAGCGATTTCTTTCTTGGTCATTTTCTTTTCCTCCCTTTCGGTCGTCTGTGTTTTCCTTTTCGGTATGTGTATATTCGCTCTTAATGGAAGGAATAGCAAGTCATTATCGTCGTTTATTTATGTATACACTCTTTGAAATTTTCTAACGGAAAGCTGGTGTTTCTATATGGCAAAAGGAAAAAACATTAACGTATTTCTCATGGACAGTACTCCGACAGGAAGAATAAAATGTACCATCGCTAACTGGACAGGAGTCGCTTATAAAATTCCACGAACTGACCTTGAGCGTTGTAAAAATCGAGAAGACCTGAAATGGAGTGGCGTTTATTTCCTATTTGGCATTTCAGATAGCACAGGGCAGCCTGTGACCTATATTGGACAGGCTGGAAACCGGAAAAATGGCGAAGGAATATTAAATCGTTTACTTGAGCATAAGAAAAATCCTGAGAAGGACTACTGGCGTGAAGCTGTCGTGTTCACAACATCAAATAATTCTTTTGGTCCAACAGAAATCAGTTTTTTAGAGAATAAGTTTTGCAACATGGCAATCAACGCACATAGATATGAGGTAAAAAATGGCAACGACCCATCCCCTGGGCATATCACAGAAGAAAAAGAGAGCGAGTTAGAAGAGTTCACTGAATTTTCAAGAATGATAATGGGGGTGTTAGGGCACAATGTATTTGAGCCTATAAACATTGAATCTGTTACAGAAGAATCTCCTACCAAATCTGCCCACACCGGTCCCCCTGTCCACTTTTATTTATCACGGAAAATAAAGGCAATAAACGAAACCGTAGAAGCTACGGGTATACAAACTGCCGAAGGTTTTATTGTCACCAAGGGTAGCCATATATGTCCAGTAGAAGACAATACCATACCTCCTGGAGTTAGCAAAGCTAGAAAACTTGCCAAATTAGAAAATGGTATACTTCAAGAAGACGCACTATTTTCTAGCCCTTCCAGTGCAGCAATGTTTGTCATTGGCAAATCTGCCAACGGACTAACCTCATGGCGAACAGGAAACGGTATCAATTTAAAAGCCTATGAGCAACACTCACAGGAATAAAGCATTAAAAAACCAACACTCCTCGACTATCATAGACAGATTCACCATTATCATTTCCGCAACGAATAGCACGGTCAAGAGCCATGATGAGAGCAATCGCTCCATCAATCTTCTCCGTGCTTTTTGCTTTATCTGCCTTGATGTTCCCCGCAGGGTCGGTGCGGATGAAGATGTTATCCATGTTCCACCGCAGCACCGGATGACCACCATGAGCGATCCGCTCCTCCAGCACCAGCTTCATTAATTCTTTGGTCGGCGGTGACATGGAGGCAAATCCCTGTCCGAAGGGGACTACGGTAAAGCCCATGCCCTCGAGGTTTTGCACCATCTGCACCGCTCCCCAGCGATCGAAAGCTATCTCTCGGATATTGAACCGCTCCCCCAGCCGCTCGATGAATTTTTCGATGTAGCCATAATGCACCACATTACCTTCGGTGGTTTCCAGCTTACCCTGCCGTTGCCACACATCATAGGGAACATGATCACGACGTACACGCAGGTCGATGTTATCCTCTGGAATCCAGAAGTATGGCAGGACGCTGTATTTGTCGTTTTCATCCTGTGGTGGAAAAACCAATACGAAGGCCGTGATGTCTGTGGTACTGGAAAGGTCGAGCCCTCCGTAACAGACACGTCCTTTCAGTTCATCCTCAGAAACTGGAAAAGAGCAGGCGTCCCACTTATGCATTGGCATCCAGCGAACACTCTGCTTCACCCATTGATTGAGTCGCAACTGTCGGAAAGAGTTCTCCTCCCCCGGATTTTGCTTGGCTGAATCACAGGCCGCTTGTACCTTATCAATCCCCACCGTGATACCAAGACTGGGATTGGCCTTCTTCCACACGGTAGGTGAAGTCCAATCTTCATCCTCCTTGGCTCCGTAGATAACAGGATAAAAGGTATGGTCAATCTTTCGTCCCTCGAGGATATCCATGGCTTTCTGATGTGTCTCATAGCAAATAGACTGCGTATCCGTCCCCGCCGTAGTGATCAGAAAATACAGTGGCTGCATTCGTGCATCACCGGAACCTTTTGTCATAACATCAAACAGCTTTCGATTTGGCTGGGTATGGAGTTCATCAAATACCACCCCATGGATATTAAAGCCATGTTTTGAGTAAGCCTCTGCAGACAGCACCTGGTAGAAGCTGTTGGTCGGCTGGAAAACCATACGCTTTTGCGATGCAAGGATTTTCACCCGTTTATTAAGTGCTGGGCACATCCGCACCATATCGGCCGCCACCTCGAACACAATCGAAGCTTGCTGGCGGTCAGCGGCACAGCCATAAACCTCCGCTCGTTCTTCCCCATCACCACAACAAAGTAGGAGCGCCACAGCCGCCGCAAGTTCGCTCTTGCCTTGCTTCTTCGGAATTTCCACGTAGGCGGTGTTGAACTGGCGGTAGCCATTTTTCTTGAGGATACCAAAAAGGTCACGAATGATTCGCTCCTGCCAATCAATTAACTCGAATGGCTTTCCAGCCCATGTACCCTTGGTATGGCACAGGCTCTCGATGAAAGCCACGGCAAAGTCCGCAGCC
>NZ_JAILKR010000071.1 GCF_024693525.1 Selenomonas sp.
GGGCCGCATCATCCCTTCCCTATTTGGTCTTGCTCCGTGTGGGGTTTACCCAAGCCAGCCAGTCACCTGACTGCTGGTGCGCTCTTACCGCACCTTTCCACCCTTACCTGACAAGCAGGCGGTCTAAATCTCTATGGCACTATCCCTAAGGTCACCCTCGCTGGACGTTATCCAGCACACTGCCCTATGGAGCCCGGACTTTCCTCATCTGCCTTCAAGAGGCAGCCGCGATTGTCTTGACAACTTATATCAACGTTGCACATTATAACACAATTAGCACGTCTTTGTCAAATCAGGTACTAATCCTCCCTTGATTAACAATTTTAATTGTTTTATAATTAATTAAGGACATTTGCCCTTTTCTTATTTCTTATTTTTTTTTATAATTGTCCTATAAGTTTTAACTTTTCAGAATTGATTTTTGAGAAAGAAGGAAAACATCATGGCTACACCTCATATTGGCGCAGAAAAAGGCGATATCGCTGAGCGCATCCTGTTGCCGGGCGATCCGCTGCGTGCAAAATTCATTGCAGAAAACTTCCTCGACAACCCGAAACAGTATACCTCTGTCCGCAATATCCTCGGTTTCACCGGTACTTACAAGGGTGTTCCTGTTTCCGTTCAGGGAACCGGTATGGGCATTCCGTCCATCTCCATCTACACCCACGAACTCATCCATTCGTTCGGTGTCAAGAAACTATTCCGCGTCGGAACCTGCGGTGGTATGCACCCGGATGTCAAACTGCGTGACGTACTGATTGCCCAGGGCGCCAGCACGGACTCTTCCATCATCAAAAACATCTTTGGCGGCTCCATTAATTACGCACCGCTGGCAGATTTCGACCTTCTCTCGAAGGCTGTGGAAAACACGAAGAAGCTGAATCTGCATGCAACGGTCGGCAACATCATCTCCGTAGACCGTTTCTACGACGATGAAATCGACAGCGCAAAACTCCGCAAATACGGCATTTTGGCTGTTGAGATGGAAGCAGCAGCTCTCTACACGCTGGCTGCTGAAGCCCATGTTCAGGCTCTGGCTCTCTTCACGGTCAGCGACCATCTGCTGACGGGCGAAGCTTGCTCGGCTGAGGAACGTCAGACTTCCTTCAATGATATGATTAAAATTGCCCTCGAAACGGCAATTGAAGACTAAGCTCTTTCGCTTTCTGCTTCATAAAAAAGAACCGCTATTCGCTAATGCGAATAGCGGTTCTTTTTGCGTCAGGCATTCTGCAAAAAAGCCGTATAGCCCTTGCAGGCTTCGTAGACATCCACCTTGCTGGTAGCCTCCCAAGGCGCGTGCATACTCATAACACCAACGCCGCTGTCAATAACCTGCATGCCATAAAGGCTCATGATATAGGCAATGGTACCGCCGCCGCCCAAGTCGACTTTGCCCAGTTCGGCCAGCTGATAATGGACATTATGGTCGTCCATAATGCGGCGAAGTTCTGCCAAATACTCTGCATTAGCATCGTTAGAACCGGACTTGCCGCGTGCCCCAGTGAACTTATTGAACACCATTCCCTTGCCAAGATAGGAAACATTCTTCTTGTCGTAGGCACTAGCATACAAGGCATCATACGCGCTAGAAACATCCGAGGAAAGCATTTTGCAATTTGCCAGAGTACGGCGCAAGGCGAGGTCACTGTAAGCCCCACAGGCATTTAGCAGCTCTGCCACTACATTCTCGAAGAAGCGGGACTGCATTCCCGTGGCACCCACACTGCCGATTTCTTCTTTGTCTACCAACAGACAGCAGGCAGTGCGGCGCATTCTGCCCGTTGCCAACATTGCCACCAGCGATGTATAGGCACACACGCGGTCATCCTGCCCATACGCCAGCGTCATGCTGCGGTCAAAGCCAAGTTCCCGGGCCTTGCCAGCCGGAACTAAAGCCAGTTCCGCTGACCGGAAATCCTCTTCCTCAATATCGTACTTATCTTTGATAAGCTTTAAGACGCCTTCTTTTACCGATTCCTTATCCTCCTTTTTCAGCGGATAATTGCCGACGAGGATGTCCAAGTCTTCCCCTTCCACAACTTTAGCGGCATTTTTTTTCATCTGCTCCTGGGAAAGATGAATCAAAAGGTCCGTAACACAGAATACCGGGTCTGCCTCATCCTCACCAATACAGATATCGATAACGCGGCCGTCCTTCTTGGCCACCACACCATGAAGGGCCAGGGGCTGGGTAACCCACTGGTATTTCTTAATACCGCCATAGTAATGGGTATCGAGGTAAGCCAGCCCGCCATCCTCATAAAGGGGGTTCTGCTTCACATCCAAACGGCAGGTATCGATATGAGCGCCGAGGATATTCATGCCCTGCTCCAACGGCTCTTCACCAATATTGAACAGCACCAAAGCCTTCTTCATATTGACGGCGTATACCTTGTCGCCAGCGGAAAGCTTTTCGCCATTTTTTACCACTGCAAAAAGATCCCGATAACCAGCAGCCTCTGCCTGTTTTACCGCCTCGATCACGCTTTCGCGCTCCGTCTTGCACTTGCTCAAAAATTCGCGATATCCCTGGTTAAGGTTCTCCAGTTCTTGTTTTTCTTTCTTGCTGTACTGACTCCATACGGATTTCTTTTCTTCTGCCATATTATTACTCCCTTTGTTTCACCTAGCTTTGCGAAACTATCGTTAAAAGAATTCTTCAAGGATATCCAAAAAATCCTGTCGCGATTCCGCCTTGTTAAATCGGTCACGCAGCACAGCCCCATGGGTTATGCCCCGAGTATACCAGGTAGCATGCTTGCGCATCTCCCTAGGCCCAACGTAATCGCCTTTATACTTCAATAGCAGGTCAAGATGGCGGATAATCACTTCTGCCCGTTCCCTCATGGTCGGCCCCAGCAGCATCTCCCCCGTCTGCCAATAATGGGTAAGCTGTTTGAATATCCAGGGGTTGCCCTGGGCTGCCCGGCCCACCATCACGCCATCGGCACCGGTAACTTCCAAAATTTTCTTAAGGTCATTGCAACTGCGTACATCGCCATTAGCAATAACCGGTATGTTAACGCTTTGCTTTACCTTTGCGATAATCTCCCAATCCGCATTATCCCGATAAAACTGCTCCCGAGTACGGCCATGGACAGCAATCGCATCAACCCCGGCCTCTTCAGCCAGCTTGGCCATTTCTAGGACATTGACATGCTCTTCGTCCCAGCCTTTGCGCATTTTGACGGTAAAAGGCATCTTAACTGCCTTGCGAATGGCGGACAGAATCGCAAAGGCCTTCTGAGGCTCGCGCATCAGTGCCGAACCCTCGCCATTTTTTACAATCTTGGGGGCAGGACACCCCATATTAAAATCGAGAATGTCCGCCGTCCCCAAATTCTCAACGTATTTAGCTGCCTCAGCCGCCATCTCCGGCGTATTGGCAAAAATCTGCATGGCAATCGGACGCTCCGCCAACTCAGTCTTTAACATATCCAGCGTGCGTTCATTGCGGAAGTGAATTCCCTGGCTGCTGACCATCTCCGCGTAGCAAAGGGGACACCCCATATCATGAGCGATGATGCGATAAGCGGTATCCGTCACCCCTGCCATGGGAGCCAGAAATACCGGCACTTCAAAATGGAAGGATCCGATATTCATGCTCATACCTCTGTCTCCTTCTGCAAATGGTCAGCACTGCGGCCCTCACGGCGATCCGCATTGCGCTCGTAAAGCGCCTGCAGACCTGTAAGTGTGAGAAAATGGTCCACTTTATCAATGGTAGACGATTCTTTGGCAATCATGCGGGATAGACCGCCCGTGGCGATTACCTTCATTTCCTTGCCATACTCCCCCTTGATACGGCGCACAATCTCATCAATTTGGCCGACATAGCCAAAGATGATGCCCGCCTGCATTCCCTGAATGGTATTGCGGCAAATAATCTGCTTGGGTGGTACCAATTCAATGCGTGGCAGCTGTGCTGCCCGTTGGAACAAGGCATCCGCACTGGTTCCAATGCCCGGCGCAATTACGCCGCCGAGGAAATCGCCTTCATCGCCAACGACATCGAAGGTAGTGGCTGTGCCGATATCGATGACAATTAACGGGCCGCCATATTGTTCATAGGCGCCGACTACATTGACAATTCGGTCGGCACCTATTGCCCGAGGGTTTTCATAATGCAGCTTGATTCCCGTCTTGATCCCCGGGCCCACCACCAGCGGGCGGATATGGAAATAGCGCTCACACATTTTCACCATGGGAACCACCAATGGCGGAACAACGGACGAAATAATGATTGCATGGATATCCGTCATGCGGATTCCCTGATAATTAAACAAGTCGTTCATGAGCATGCCATACTCGTCGCCTGTCTTCTGGCGGTCTGTCGAAATCCGCCAATGTTTGACCAGCTTCTTGCCTTCATAGGTTCCCATGACAATATTGCTGTTGCCAATATCAAAAACTAATAACAAAAGGGTTCCTCCTCCAATCATGCAGACCTGTCTGCATGGTCTTCTCCTACTTACGGGGTCGAATGGATACATCGCCTGCCAGCACCCGGTGACGGCCATCTGCCGCATCCACCAGCAGCGCTCCATCTTCATCGATGTCTACCGCAGTCCCCACATATTCTTCGCCATCACGAACACCGATTACGCGAACTTCCTGCCCCAGGGTAATCGAATACTTCCGCCAGGCCTCCATAACCGGCTCAAAGCCCTTGGCCAGTACCTCATCATACAATTTATCCATGGATTCCAATAATACTTGGAAAAACTTCACGCGGGGAATTTTCTCCCCGTGGTTGGCCACCTGCAGCGAGGTTGCAATATCCCGAATATCTTCCGGGAAATCCTTCGGCAGGATATTCACGTTAATGCCGATTCCAATGACAACGTAATTGATGCGGTCCATTTCTGCATTCATTTCCGTCAAGATTCCCACCATTTTCCTGTTTGCAAACAGAATGTCATTGGGCCATTTTATGCCAGCCTCCAGGCCGAAATTCTCCATTGCCATGGCCACCGCTACTGCCGCCATCAGCGTGCACTTAGGCGCTTCCTGGGGCATAAAGGGTGGGCGCAGGATTACGGAAAACCAAATTCCCTTGCCTGCCGGCGAAAAGAATTTGCGCTCCAATCGGCCTTTGCCGCCAGTCTGCTGCTCCGTTACCACAATCGTGCCGTCCAAAGCGCCATCTGCTGCCAAATGTTTCGCCCAGGTATTGGTGGAATCCAGTATTTCCTTAAAATAAATATCGCGTCCGATACAGCGGGTTTTGAGCCCATGCCGAATTTCATTGGGCAAGAGCCTATCCGGTGCCTCCCGCAGGGAATACCCGCTCCGGGAATGACTGACAATTTCATATCCTTCCTCACGCAGCTCTCGGATATGCTTCCATATTGCCGTCCGGGATACACCGAGACGGTTTGCCATCTCTTCTCCGGAAATATACTGTTCGCCAGCACGGCGCAAAATATCAAGAATCTCAGTCCGCAATGGAAACCCTCCTTTGCTCCATTTCACACCTGTTCATTATACAACGAAAATAACCATTAAAAAAGACCTTCTGTTACAGAAGGTCTTTTCCCGTTTCACCTTAACGGTCATAATGAGTGACATTGAATTTGGGTTCCGCTTTGTCTTCTTTGTCAGCCTCGTTTTTTTCCTCGGCCTCCGGCTCTTTATCAGCCTCGTCCCCCTTATCAGCAACATCCGCAGTCTTCTGCTGCTCACCCTCCTCAACAGGAGCTGGGTCAAAGAAAGACCAATCATCTTTCTTCGTTTCAAAGTTCAGCGGTTCCGTTGCCTTTTTCTCTTCGTCATCAGACAGCTTACCAGTCGTCAGAAGCTCTTCCAGCTGTTTAGCAGTCAGGGTTTCACGCTCGATAAGTGCCTGTGCGATGAGCTCCAGCTTGTCACGGTTTTCCGTAATGAGTACCCGGCAAGCCTCATAGGCTTCTTCCAGATATTTGCGAACTTCTTTATCAATCTCACTGGCAACCTCTTCTGAGTAATTGCGTTCATGATTGATATCTCTGCCCAGGAATACCTGATGGTTCTGGCTTTCGCCATAAGCCACCGGACCGAGGACATCGCTCATGCCGTACTGCATGACCATGCCGCGAACCATACGGGTTGCCTGCTGGATATCCTGGGAAGCTCCCGTACTGATTTCCTTCAGCACAATTTCTTCCGCTACGCGGCCACCCATAGCCACCTTGAGGCGGTCCAGCAGTTCGGACTTGGTTGCATAGTTGCGGTCTTCCTTCGGAAGCATCAGCGTATAACCGCCGGCACGACCACGCGGAATGATGGTAACCTTGTGGACGGGGTCTGCATGTTTGAGCAGCATGCCCACGAGGGTATGACCACCTTCATGATAAGCCGTCAAGCGTTTCTCTTCATCGTTCATGATATGAGACTTGCGTTCCGGGCCTGCCATTACGCGCTCGATAGCCTCTTCAAGTTCCTGCATGAAAATCTTTTTCTTGTCCCGGCGAGCAGCCAGCAGGGCTGCTTCATTGACCAAATTGCTGAGGTCTGCACCGGTAAAGCCCGGCGTACGGCGGGCGAGAATATCCAGGTCTGCATCCTCATCCACCGGTTTGCCTTTGGTATGGACCTTGAGAATCGCCAGGCGCCCGCGTACATCCGGTTTGTCGACCACAATCTGACGGTCGAAACGGCCTGGACGCAAGAGCGCCGGGTCTAGAATATCCGGACGGTTCGTTGCCGCAATGATGATGATGCCTTCGTTAGCAGCAAAACCATCCATCTCAACCAGCAACTGATTCAGGGTCTGCTCGCGCTCATCGTGACCGCCGCCTACACCAGCACCACGCTGGCGGCCCACGGCATCAATCTCATCGATGAACACAATGCAGGGTGCATTTTTCTTGGCCTGATCGAAAAGATCGCGGACACGGGAAGCACCGACACCGACAAACATCTCCACGAAATCCGAACCGGAAATCGAGAAGAAAGGAACGCCAGCCTCACCAGCTACTGCCCGTGCCAGCAAGGTCTTACCAGTACCCGGAGGGCCAAAGAGCAGGACGCCTTTAGGAATGCGAGCCCCAAGGTCATTATACTTCTTCGGATGTTTGAGGAATTCAACGACTTCCTCGAGTTCCTGTTTGGCCTCATCAGCACCGGCAACATCTTTAAAGTTTACCTTGATTTTGTCCGCACCACTCATGCGGGCACGGCTCTTGCCAAAAGACATGACACGGCCGCCGCCCCCCTGGGTCTGCTGCATGATAAAGAACCATACACCCACCAACAGAAGAATCGGCAGAACCGACGAGAACATGGTGGACCACCATGGCGGCTCAGGCGGATTCTCAGCGGCAATCTCAACATTCTTGCTGCTGAGCTTCTGATAGAGCTGTGGGTCGTTGTTCGGGGCATCCGGTGTGATGGTCGTGAATTCCGTACCATCGGAAAGTTTTCCGCGGATCGTATTCTGAATAATTACGACCTTTGATACTTCACCGTTATCCACCTGTTGCAGGAACTGCGTGTACTCGATTTCCTGCTTGGCTGTGTTCTTTGTTGAAAAATAGTCGATGATGGAAATTGCGACCAGGATAATCAACAGGTAGAACCCTACATTTCGTAGAAACTTATTCAATCCATTGCCCTCCCTTTCCGGGAGCTTTTAAAAGGCTCCTGCGGATTTATTTGTTTGGCATACTCAGGCGTAAATCTCCGGCTTCAAAACACCGATGTACGGCAGGTTGCGATATACTTCCGCGTAATCTAAGCCGTAGCCAACCAGAAATTCATCTGGTACTTCAAAGCCGCAGTAGTCAATATTGACATCCACCACACGGCGGGACGGCTTCGAAAGCAGCGAACAAAGCTTGACACTTTTCGGTTTGCGCTCTTTGAAATACTTCATGAGGTAATTCATGGTCGTACCCGAGTCTATTATATCTTCAATAATGATGAGGTGTTTTCCTTCTACATCATAGTCAAGATCTTTTAAAATTTTAACTGTGCCGCTGGTCGACGTTCCATTTCCATAGCTCGAAGCGATCATGAAGTCAAAGTGAACCGGCAAATCAATCTGACGAACAAGGTCCGTATAGAACATAACGGCACCCTTAAGAATGCCTACGCAGAAAATCTCCTCTTCGACATCCTTGTAGTCTTCTGTAATCTGGCGGCCGAGCTCCGCAATCTTAGCCTGGAGCGTCTCCTCCGAATATACTACCTTCTCGATATCGTCGTTCATCATGATAAATGTTCCTCTCTTCTTTGAATCTTGAGATATAAGAATTTCTTCTTAGTTGTTGTATCTTTATCCACCGGACACAAGGTACTGCGCCGATGGCCCACAACCCATAATATTTCGTGACCGGCAGCAATTAGCGGCAACCGATCGCGCTCCTCCTGGGGAATCTTGTCGTCAATCAACAGCCGCTTTAGCTTCTTGCGGCCTCCTGCCAGTTGGATTACATCGCCGGCTTCCCGCTGGCGGATGACTAGTGGTTCTGTCAGCCTCTCTGGGCTGAAGTAATACTCAAAGGGCCCGGTGGAGACAGGTAGTGTCGCTAACCAACTGGCCTCACAGGTATAACGTCCCCAGACCGTGCTGCCGGGAATTTGCAGCAGCACCGCTGGCAGCTTTTCAGCCGGAGCATTGGAGGCTTGGGGCTGGCCACAAAGCCGCCCGTAGGCAACGCGAACCAGCCATCCCCCCGGCAGTTCCAAACGGCTTCCCGTTCTATTTTCCAGACAAAGCCGGCGCACATCTTCAGCCTGCACAAACCCCAAATCAGAACCACTGCCCGTAAGGCAATGCCAAAACTTGCGGACGACGCCGCGCTGCAAAGCCAAAGGCAGTTGGGCCAGGTGCTCCACCACCAGCGTAACACCATCCTGCTCCTCAACCAGAGGGCTTTTCCAAAGGTCATCTACCTGAGCCCGGATATAATCACTTTCAGCAGCGGCGACTTCTGCCAGCTGGCACAAGGCCTTCGAAAGTTCTGGATTATATTCCCGTTGCAAGGCGGGAATCGTGCGCAGCCGCAACAAATTCCGTGTGCAATCCAGCTGCTTATTGGTGCTGTCCTCCCGCGGCGTCAAATGCATCTTGGCACACCACTGACGGATTTCCTGCTTTGTCACCCCCAAAAGCGGGCGCAAAATATGTCCATCCACGCCACTTTTCGGACGCATAGCAGACAGCCCTGCGGGGCCAGTGCCCCGAAACACACGCATGAGCACCGTTTCTGCCTGGTCATCAGCGTGATGGGCCACCGCTAGGAAATCCAGCGATAGTTCCTGCCGGATATTTTCCAGGAAGGCATACCGAAGCTTACGGGCAGCCGTCTCCAACGACAGCCCGTAAGCTTCCGCATAGGCTGGCACATCGCCACTCCCCAAACGAAAGGGAATACCGAGCTTTTGGCAAAAGGACTGCACAAAGGCCGCATCCTCTTGGGATTCCTCGCCGCGGATGCCATGCTCATAATGAGCCGCCACCACCCGCAGCTGATACCGTTCGCGAAGCTGCCATAAAAGCATCAACAAGGCCAAGGAATCCGCGCCGCCTGAACAGGCCACGAGGATTCCCGCACCTTGTGGCAACAGGCCATGCTGCTGGCAGAACTTTTCCACCTTTTCCATCATAACCCGATCACCAAGCTTTCTACAACAAAACGAACAAAAGCACCCTTATGCAGAGTGCTTTGAAATCACCAATGTACTGTCGTACGATTAGTCCGAACGACGGGAACCACGTCCTCCGCGTTTTGAGTCCGTCTTGCGGCGCAAGTCCGTCAGACGCTCGTCACTATCCTTGAGAAAGCGGGAAAGCTTATCCTCAAAGGATGCATTGGAATTGTTAAACCGATTCGGTTTACGAAAATCACGTGGCGCCCGCGAACGCATTGGACGGGCGGAAGAATCACTCGCAGCAGCAGCATGTGGTTTTACTACATGTTCCTCCGGCTTCTTCTCCTGGAGCTGTTTGATGGAAAGCGCAATCTTGCCCTTTTCATCAATCGTCAATACCTTGACTTTTACTTTATCTTTTTCTGTGAGGAAGTCATGGACATCTTTTACATAAACATCTGCGACTTCTGAAATGTGGACAAGACCATTCTTGCCTTCCGGCAATTCTATGAATGCGCCAAAGTTTGTGATGCCGGTTACGACACCCTCGACCACACTGCCAACTTCAATGGACAAATTAATTCTTCCTCCTTAATGTAGTAAAGAATACACGAATTATTATAACCTTGACCATAGAATAGTGTCAAGGCAGATAACACTCATTTCCGGCTTCCGGTAGTGTACGGAAGCTCCCCGGCGCGGGTCATGCCCAACTCTTCCCGGGCAATCTTTTCGATGTACCCTAATTCATTGAGTTTCTCTTTTTCCTGCCGCAGGGCCTCATTTTCCTTCTGAGCGGCCGCCAGCCGTGCTTCGGCTGCCGCCTGGTCTCTGCTGACCTGACTGAGATACACCTGCTGGGATATCAGAATGGAGACAAAGTAACCTACAATGATGACCAACAAAAGAAAAAACCAACTGACGCGATATTTCTTCGGCCGTTTTCTGTTATTCATCATTATCCCTCCTTCTGAAAATACTCAATCCTCTTAATGATAACGGCAAACTTTATGAGATGCAAGCCAATCGCCAATTATTTTTCCGACCACTGGAAATAATTCGTAGCAGCCAGCCGGCGAAAGGTGGAATTGCAGTGTTTGCAATGGAAATGATCTTTGACATTTTCCATATCGGGAACACCATCCACCAGACGGACAGCCTGCCCCTCCACAAAATCCATCATCTCGCCACAACGTGGACATACACATTGATTATTGCGATCACGCTTCAGCTCCATGGGTTGAAGGTCCCCGGTTTTTACCATCTTCTTTGCTTTCTTTTTCTGAGGAAGATCATACTCATTATAGAAACCAGAGCCCAAAAGTTCCTGAAAATAAATCCCGCAATGATCGCATTCATATTTCGGCAAAATCGAACTCATATCCGCTCTGCCATTGACAATCTGTACGGCCTTGCCATCAACCAAGCGCAGCTTCCCCTTGCATTTGGGACAGATATACTGATTGTTGTCGTCCTTTGTTAATTGATATACGGCCATTTCCATCACCAATTCCTTCTACAGCTGGTATATCCCCCTCCAGCTGTCCGCAGACTGTTGATATAGTATTCCTCGTTACAACATCAAAAACCTGCTTACATCTTTAATTTATTTTTTCTGTCAGCATCGTTACGATGCACTGTGCTATTTCCGTGGCCGCATCCGGTCTAGCACACGATCTTGCCTTGGCTGACATACTCTTCAGACAATCCCCTGCCAAAAGTTCCTGTACAGCCGGTGCTAATTTTTCTCCCGGATGCAGCCAAACAGCTGCGCCATGCTTCGTTGCATAAACCGCATTTTCAGTCTCTGGACCAGGAATGGGGTCATGCAGAAGCATCGGCAATCCCAGCACGAAAGCTTCACTGATGGTAAGTGCCCCTGGCTTAGTAATCAAAAGATCAGCCGCTCTCATGAGCTCATGGGCCTTATCGGTAAACCCCCAGGCCTTCACCAAATGATGATACTTCGCAGCGCACTTGCGTACCTCTTCTAAAAGTCGTTCATTGCGTCCGGCAATTACCAACAAGGTAAGGGACTGCGGAATCTTTTCGAGCTCCAGCAGCGTTTCCTTTATCCCGCCTAATCCAAGGCCTCCTCCCATCAAGAGGATTACCGGTTTATTTTGTGGTATCCCGTAAGAATCCCGCAGCGCAGCTTTTCCCGGCAGCGCCTGTAACGAGGCATCAACGGGAATTCCCGCAGCATGAAGACTTGCCTTGGAAAAGGCTCTGCCAATCATTTCCTGGCGCATAACTTCTGTCGCCATAAAATAGGCCTCCACCCGCGGATACAACCATATCTGATGCAGCGAGTAGTCCGTCATAACCACCACCAAGGGCAGCTTGGAATCGTGACGTTTTTTCCACAACGAAGCCGCCCCCTCAGGGAATGGGTGGGTGCAAATCACCACATCCGGAACTTCCCTCCGAATAAGCCGCTCCACCACCGGCTGCATGACGACAGCAAAGGCACTCTGGGCCAATGAACCTCCCGAAGCTCCTCCGGATACCTTGTAGAATACATCATAAAGATTCGGCACAAAATCCAGCATAATCAAATAGATTTTCTTCATGAGCCAATGAATCAAGGATGTCTGGCGTGACATGAAGTCAACCGTGGTGATATCCGCCTGGGGCAACATTCCCCGAAGCTCCCTTTCGATAGCCTCCGCTGCCTTGATATGTCCCGAACCAATAGACGCCGTCAACAATAAAATCTTGAACGCTTTCGTACTTCTCCCTCCTCTCTGCATAAAAATACACACTTGCCTATTGTATCACATTTCAAGCAGTCAAGCCACCATCAACCCCCCAAATCGCTCCAGTTACAAATGAAGCCTCCGCCGATGCCAAAAAAAGAATCAAAGCCGCGGCTTCCTCCGGCGTGCCGATGCGCCCTAAGGGATAAACCGACGCCATCTGCCGCAGGGCTTCTTCCCGATTTGGCGCCCCCTGCAGCTGCTTTTCGGTAAGCGGCGTCATAATATCCCCTGGAGCAATGGCATTTACCCTTACCCCAAAGCCTGCCAATTCCAGGGCCAGGGCTCGGGTGAACATGACCACGGCTCCCTTGCTGGCACAATAGGCGGAACAATAATAGTTGCCATGAACCCCAGCATCCGAGGCCACATTGACGATATTTCCCCGGGCCTCTTTTAAGGCTGCTACCGCCGCCTGGCAAAGGTAGTAGGTTCCTTTCACGTTGATGTTAAGAACTTCCTCTAGGCAGGCGTCGGTCATATCCTCAATAGCACCTTCCAAGTAAATCCCTGCCGAATTTACCAATACATCCAGCCTTCCCCAACGCTTCAACACTTTTGCCACCGCCTGATCGCAATCCCCATGGCAGCTGACATCACAGGGAATAAACACCGCATCTTCTCCTGCCGAAAGCTCCTGCAGCGCTTCTTCACCACGGCTTTTCGACCGCCCGAGCAAAGCCACGCAGAGCCCTCGCTTTAAAAATCCTTTGGCAGCGGAAAGACCAATTCCCGACGTTCCCCCGGAAATCATCACTACCTTCTTTGCAATCTGGCCTTCCATTCAAATCCAGCTCCCTTCTTCACCAATCATCACAAAAAAAGCCGGGTCCCCAAAGGAACCCGGTGTCTTGCCATCAAAATTTTTCACTTATCCATTGACTGCATCTTTCAATGCTTTGCCAGCCTTAAAACCAGGATTTTTCGATGCGGGAATCACAATATCCTCGCCTGTGCGCGGATTGCGTCCCTTGCGAGCCGGACGCTCTTTTACTTCGAAGGTGCCAAAACCAATCATCTGGACTTTGTCGCCTGAAGTCAGTGCCTCCTGAATACTCTCAAATAGTGCATTTACTGCCTTTTCCGCATCTTTTTTTGTCATACCGGTTTTTTCGGCAACACCAGCTACCAATTCAGTTTTATTCACAGTTGCAGCCCCCTTAAAAAATACCTTTTCCCAGGCTCTAGCAAATGCCCTGCGCATTCATCGGCCTGCTAATAGTGAATGTAACAGAAAAGTAAATAAAAATCAAGGGCTTTCACGAAAAAACGCGAAAAAACGCGTTTTTTCTATTCAATTTTCCCCTCTCAAGCCTTAGCACGGATAAACAGGCTGGTAAGATGATCCACATCCTTCTGACGATCCAGTTCATAAAGGGGAATCTGCCGAATGGATTCATCGGGTAAAGCCAAATTGTGAATATAAGTAACCTCGTATTCATCGGGATACAAATCCATCAGCATGAGCTTGGCATCCGAGGCAATCTGCTGATTGTAGACCTGGGTTATGACCAGCGACTGGGCCGGTGTTTCCTTCAGTGTTTCCACATCTTCGGCATCGATAATCGTAAGTCCGTCAATAGGGTCAATCCCCAACCGAGTATACATGACTTCGACAAAACTCATGCCCGGCCGAATATCCACCGTTACCGCCGAATCTTTCCCCAGCTCGCGCAAGAGCACCACCGTGCGCTCAGCCACCAAAGGGCTGCCGGGAACAGCATAGACGATGTCCCCCTCTGCTGTCGCCCGTTCCAAAAGGTCTGCGGCGATTTTCCGGTACAGCGTCTCAAAATCCTTTGCTTCATCGTAGAATCCATCGTAGGTGGAAAAGCTCAGGCCTGCAGCCTCCAAAGCCTCAACGGTAGGATGGATTCGCGTGCGCAACACCAAATGCTCTGCCTTTTCCATAAGTTCCCAACTCTCCCGGGTAATGAGACCAGCACGTCCCGGGCCCAAACCTACTACTGTGATTGTTGCCATATTCTCTCTCCTGCCTTATCTGTTCACTGTTTTTCCCTGCCACTTGCCAAAGCGGCCTCATCACCTACGGCAATCATAAGCAGCCGCGTGACGAAATTCGTGATGTTTTTCTTATATTTGTCATTCAAGACAAAACGGAAGCCGTTTTTATCCGGCAATGCCCGCATACTCCGGCCAAATAATTTATCCAGGGCAATCATGCCCTTAACCGGTATTTTATAACCGGGAAGTAAATAAATATCCAAGGCTTTCGGCAATTCCGCAATCGAACGAATCGAAAGATCCCGGGCATAATTTTTGATGCGGGCCACCTCCAATAGATGCATAACCGGCTTAGTGGGCTCACCGAAACGGTCAATCAATTCATCGAGTAGATTGTGTAGTTCCTCATTCTTACGGATGGCGGCAATGCGCTGGTAAATTTCAATCTTATGCATGCCATCATCGATATACCCACCATCAAGATAGGCCTCAACCTGCAAATCGATAAGAGGGTCTGGCTTTGGCGATTCTACTTCCTTTTTGCCGCTTTTCATTTTCTCCACAGCTTCTTCGAGGAGTTTGCAATACATCTCAAAACCAACGCTGGCAATATGCCCGTGCTGCTGTGACCCCAACAGATTTCCCGCGCCACGTATTTCCAAATCCCGCATGGCAATCTTGAAGCCTGCCCCCAATTCGGCAAACTCCTTCATGGCCTGCAACCGCTTCTCGGCTGTTTCCGTCAGAATCTTGTCGGCCTGATAGACAAAATAGGCAAAAGCCATGTGATGGGAACGGCCCACCCGTCCACGCATCTGATAAAGCTGGGACAAACCGAAATGGTCCGCATTGTAGACAATAATCGTATTGGCATTGGCCACGTCCAAACCATTTTCTACAATACTGGTTGCCAGCAGGATGTCGTAAGCACCTTCATAAAAGTCCATCATGACCTGCTCTAACATGTCCTCTGGCATCTGGCCATGGGCTGTCTGAATCCTAGCATCGGGAACCAGCTGCTGGATGTGGTCCCGCATGCGGTCGATGGTATCGACGCGGTTATAGACAAAGTAGACCTGACCGCCGCGTTTGAGCTCACGCTTGATGGCATTGGCCAGAACGGTGTCGTTGTTTTCCACCACATAAGTCTGTACCGGAAAACGCTCCGCCGGCGGCGTCTCGATGATGCTCATATCCCGCGCCCCCACCAGTGACATGTGCAAGGTTCGCGGAATCGGGGTAGCCGAAAGGGTCAGCACGTCGATTCCCGCCGCCAAGCTGCGGATTTTATCCTTCTGCTTAACGCCAAAGCGCTGCTCTTCATCTACAATCAACAAGCCAAGGTTTTTAAACTGGACTTTGTTTTGATTGAGAATGGCATGGGTACCAATCAGAATGTCGACTTTGCCCTCCTTAACCTTCTCTATGGTTTCCCTCTGCTCCTTGACTGACCGGAAGCGGCAGATTACATCCACCTCAGGGGCAAAATCCATAAAGCGGGAGCTAAAGGTCTTATAATGCTGCTGCGCCAGCACCGTGGTTGGCACCAGCACCGCCACCTGTTTTCCATCCATGGCAGCCTTGTAGGCAGCCCGGATGGCTACCTCCGTCTTGCCAAAACCTACATCGCCACACAACAGGCGCTCCATGGGCTTCTCTTTTTCCATATCCGCCTTAATTTCGGCAATGGCCTTGAGCTGGTCCTCAGTCTCCTGATAGGGGAAAGAATCTTCAAAGTCCTGCTGAGTTGCGTCATCCGGAGAAAAGGCAAAGCCCTTTGCCTGCCGGCGCTTGGCATATATCTCAATGAGTTGCTTAGCGATATCCTCCACGGATTTCTTCGCCCGGGCCTTTGCCTTGACCCACTCGGTTCCGCCCATGCGATGCAAACGAGGAACATCCCCCTCCGAACCGATGTATTTCTGCAGCAGTCCCACCTGCTCCGTGGGCACGAAAAGCTTATCGTCGCCACCATACTTGATATGCAGGTAATCCTTATGAATGCCACCCACTTCCAGCGTTTCTACCCCAAGGTATTTGCCAATGCCGTGATTGACATGAACCACATAATCCCCCGGCTTGATTTCCCGGAAATGGGCGATTCGATCCCCTTTATGGGCGGCCCGGATTGTTTTACGCTTCTGATGTCCAAAAATATCCTTTTCCGTCACCACCACGAGATGGGCCGAAGCCATTTCAAATCCCGAAAGCAGGGTTCCCTGCTGGATATTGATTAAGTCTTCACGCAGCTCAGCCGCCTCTTCCACTACGGCTGATGGTACCCGATGGCGGGCCAAGAGCTCCCGCATGGAGTTGGCTTTTTCCCGGTCCCCTAACAGTACCAGAACCCGCTGCTTCTGCCCCAGCCAACGGTTTGCCTCATTCTCCAGTAAATCCAGCTGACGCTGGAAGGGCGTCATATTGGTAGCCGTGAAGCTGATGGTCTGCTCTGGCTCGGCCCCATGGACCTGCTGCAACATCAAGGCAGAATAAAATATATGGTTGCCCTTAGCCGCAGATAGCATATCTTCCCAACGGAAAACCGCCGCTTTGATGTCAGGGTTTTCCCGTACCATTGTCTTGATTTGTTCACGAATCCGTATGGGCTCATCAAAGAGAACTGCCCCTCGCCCCTCCAGATAGGTAAGGAATAGTTCTGGGCGGCCCGCGTCATCCGTCTGCGCCAAGGGAAGGATGGCTGTACTGCTGATGTTGCGGATGGATCGCTTTGTCTCCAAATCAAATTCCCGAAGGGAATCCACTTCATCATCAAAGAATTCCATGCGCACCGGAGACGGGCTGTTGATGGGATAAACATCCACAATACCGCCCCGGGCACTGAATTGCCCAACCCGTTCCACATCCACAGCATTCTCATAGCCCAACTGAACCAAATGCTTCAGCAATGCTTCCCGAGGAAACTGCTGACCAATCTGAAGCCGCAGGCTCAGCCGCTCAAACTCATTGCGGCTCATTCCCTTTTGAACCGCTGCAGCCGCCGTCGCCAGCACAATGACCGGCTCATGCCGCATAAGCCTTCCCAGCACATCCATGCGCCGCGCCGAACGCTCCAGACTTTTGGCCGCCGCCTGAACATTTCCCAAATCCAATTCCGGCAGCTCCACCACAACAGCCGCAGGCAGCAGGGCCGTTAAATTTTCCCGCCAGGCACTTGCCATATCGCGGTTATGCACCAATATCACCCATGGCTGGGGAGCTTTTTCGTAACAGGCGGCAAATGCCACATGCTTCTGAGAACTTCCCAATCCATAGGCCAGTACCTCACAGGCTTTGCCTCCAAAGCAGGCCTGCAGCTTCTGCACTGCAGCATCCTGCCCCATAGCTGCCAATAAAGAATTCATCCTCACACCTCTGTCTGTTTTCATTACGCCAAAATGGGACTGCCGGCTACTCAGGCAGCCGATAGTCCCTGTAAAAACAATTCAATGCTATTTATAATAATCCTATTTCTCCCGAACGTCAAGAAAAGACCGCGGTTTCCATACGAAGCCGGCAGCCATGCCCGGACGCAGATTCTGCAAATTCTCGGCATTGTGTGCGGGAAGAATACAATAACTGCCACAAGACTGGCATTCCAGGATAATCTCTTCGCCACGTACCGCCGCCGAAATCTCCGAATTGCCGCAAGGGCATTCCAGCTCCCCACTGCTTGCCAAATCATGTACCCGATTCAGCGCTTCCAATAGGGTCTGCTGGCGTTCCAGGAACCTGTCCCCATCATTGGGATGGAGAGAATCGTATTCGGCGTCGTTAAAATCCAGGAATTCGGCAATATCCTGCCATTGCCCGATATACCCCAATTCAAAATTGTCATGCTCGCAATAAAGCTTTTCGAAGCGCAGGCGGCGCAATTGCCGCCAGGTGAACTGCTGCTGGTTCTTTCCCTTGCAAGCCCCGCAAACGGTTTTAAGCAGCAAGCCCTTGCGCGGTTTCCAGGTTATTTCTCCCATCGTATGCCCACAGTTGCCGCATTCCATCACGAAGTGCTTCTGCCCGCTGAAGAGCGGCACATCCTGGAGCTGTATCCGGCCGCAGCGTTGGCAGTAGAACGCTAATGAACAGGCCGTATCGATAAGCATCACCATCTCCTCCTTTCTGAAGAATCCCATTTCCATCATCATTTGGGAGTATACTTCGCCAGCCTTCATTTGAAATCCTCCCGCGCCCAAAGATTTTTGTACGAAAAAAGCCCTGGATTTCCTAAAGAAATCCAAGGCTTTTTCTTTTATTTCGTCTGGCTGACAGCCAGAGCCGCTTTGACAAAGTCACGGAACAACGGATGCGGATTGTTCGGACGGGATTTGAGCTCCGGATGAGCCTGGGTAGCCACGAACCAAGGATGATCCTTGACCTCAATCATCTCTACCAAGCTGTCATCCGGCAGGGTGCCGGCAATGACGAGCCCCTTTTCCGTAAGTTCCTGACGATATTTGTTGTTGAACTCATAGCGATGACGATGACGCTCTTGAACGTTTGCCTTGCCATATGCCGCAAAGGAATGGGTACCTTCGCGAAGCAGGCATTCGTATGCGCCCAGGCGCATCGTACCACCCTTGTTTTCGACTCCCTGCTGGGATTCCATCAAATCGATGACCGGATGCTTCGTCTCCGCATCGAACTCCGAGCTATGTGCATCGGTCATGCCGCATACGTGACGAGCAAACTCGATGACAGCACACTGCATACCCAGGCAAAGTCCCAGGAACGGCAGCTTGTGCTCGCGGGCATACTGGATTGCCTTAATTTTGCCCTCGACGCCGCGATCACCAAAGCCTCCCGGCACCAGAATGCCTTTGCAGCCAACGAATACTTCGTCAAGATCCGTATCCGGGTTTTCAATCTTTTCAGCATTGACCCAATGAATCTTGACCGAGGCATCGTTATCGATACCGCCATGATGCAGAGCCTCTGTTACCGAAATATAAGCATCCGGCAGCTCAACATACTTGCCAACCACAGCAACTTTGACCTTTTTGCTCGGATTATTGATCTTATAGACCATTTTCTCCCAATCGGACATATCTGCCGGGCCGAAGTCCATGTTGAGCTTCTGCAGAGCAATCTTATCCAATCCCTCACGCTGCATCATCAGCGGAACTTCATAGATCGTCGATGCCGTACGGTTCTCGATAACAGCCTCCGGCTGCACATCGCAGAACATGGCAATCTTCTCTTTCATCTCTTTCGAGATGGTCTTTTCCGTACGGCAGACGAGAATATCCGGCTGGATGCCAATAGCGCGCAGTTCCTTGACGCTATGCTGAGTCGGTTTCGTCTTGAGCTCGCCAGCAGCCGAGATATAAGGAAGCAGCGTAACATGAATGTAGAGCGTATCATTCTTGCCCACTTCCTTCTTGACCTGACGAATGGCCTCAAGGAATGGCTGGCTTTCAATATCGCCCACCGTACCACCGATTTCCGTGATGACTACATCGGCACCATCAGCCTTCGCCACATCATAGACCTTCTGCTTGATTTCGTTGGTGATGTGAGGAATAACCTGAACCGTCGACCCCAGATATTCGCCACGACGTTCTTTATTCAGAACCGACCAGTATACTTTACCCGTGGTGATATTGGAGTTCTTCGACAGATTGATATCGATAAAACGCTCATAATGACCAAGGTCAAGGTCCGTCTCAGCACCATCGTCAGTGACAAAAACCTCACCGTGCTGATACGGGCTCATCGTACCCGGATCGATGTTGATATACGGGTCAAATTTCTGAATCGTGACCTTCAGGCCCCGGCTTTTGAGCAGACGGCCGAGCGATGCAGCCGTGATGCCTTTTCCCAGGGAAGATACAACACCACCGGTAACGAAAATATACTTTGCCATGGAACTGCCTCCTGTACGTTCTTATTGAAATAACATGTTGCCTATTCTATCCTTTTTGGCCAGGACTGTCAATATCCTGAAACAGAATTATTCCTGAATGCTCTCCAGCTTCTTCTGTCGATTGTTGATAGCTTTGTTGGCAGCTTTCGATTTGCCAGCACTAGAACGGCTGCTGTGGCGTTTGATTTCTGGCGGGTTCCACTCCGTAAGCCCCCACTGGCCATCGCCTTCATAGTGGAAACGGCTGTCCATATTGATAAGGGTATAAACTTCCGAAATTGCTGCCGACAGGGACTGTACTGGCTTATGCTTTTTCTCGATAACCTCAAGAACCAGGTCTTTGTAATAGAGGGTCTGCCCCTTCTGAGTCAGAACATAATAAGCGATATCGACTTCCGAGCTGTTGACGAAATCCATAGATAATGGTCTCCTTCCAATTCTTTTTCTTTACATATGATCCGGGGCAGAAACGCCAAGGATACCAAGGGAGTGACGGATGACATGAGCCGTTACCGTCACCAGTGCCAGGCGGGCCTCAGCCAGCTTCGGCTCGACGCCCATGATGCGGCACTTATTGTAGAAGCTGTGGAACAGCGCCGCCAAATCATAGCTGTAGCGGGCAATGCGCTGCGGAGCGTAATCAGCCGCAGCCTTTTCCACCTCTTCCGGGTACTCTTCAATCTTCTTGATAAGGTCAATCTCTGACGGATCCGTCAGCAGGCTAAGTTCCGGCTTATCCCCCAGAACCAGTTTCGTCTCTTCCGCCTGGCGGAAGATGCTGCAAATACGAGCATGAGCATACTGGATATAATAAACCGGATTATCGTTGGATTTCTTCTTAGCAAGGTCAAGGTCAAAATCCAACTGGCTGTCTAAGGAGCGCATCAGGAAGAAATAACGGGCAGCATCGGTACCAACTTCTTCCATGAGCTCGTTAAGGGTAACGCTCTGGCCCGTGCGCTTGCTCATCTTAACCAGTTCGCCGCCACGGTAGAGTGCCACCATCTGCAGCAACAGTACCGTCAGCTTCTTCGGATCGTGGCCCAGTGCCTCCATGGCTGCCTTTACGCGGCAGACATATCCATGATGGTCAGCTCCCCAGATGTTGATAAGCCGGTCAAACCCGCGCTCATATTTATTATGATGGTAGGCGATATCGGCAGCCAGATAAGTCGGCACGCCATTATCGCGAATGACCACGCGGTCTTTATCGTCACCATAGGCCGTGGATTTCAGCCACAGTGCGCCATCCTGCTCGTAGATATTGCCATTGTTCTGCAGAATCTTGACGGCCGCTTTGACTGCCTCAGGATGAAGCGTGCGTTCACTGAACCACTTATCAAAGGTGACCTGGAAAGCTGCCAAATCTTCCTTCAGCGCAGCCAGCTTTTCCACATAGGCCAAATCCTGGAAAATCTTCAAGCGCTCTTCTTCCTCCATATTGAGGTATTTATCGCCCTCTTTGGCAATAATGCGCTTAGCTGTATCCACGATATCCTGACCATGGTAGCCATCTTCCGGGAACTCAACGTCACGGCCCAAAAGTTCCAGATAGCGGGCATTTACCGAGCGGGCCAGATTGTTCATCTGATTGCCGGCATCGTTGATGTAGTACTCACTTTCCACCGGATATCCAGCCGCCCGGAGCAGATTGACCAGCGCGGAACCAGCAGCAGCGCCACGGCCATGCCCCACATGAAGTGGCCCCGTGGGGTTAGCACTGACATACTCAACCTGAATTTTCGGCGCATTTTTTGCCGGGAGCTGACCAAAAGACTCACCAGCCGCCAAAATCTTCTGGAAGGAATCGTAAAGGACATTGCCTTTCAAATAGAAATTCAAGAAGCCCGGACCGGCAATCTGCGTGTGATCCAGCCAATCACCTTCGATTCGTTTCGCCAGCTCTTCGGCAATCTGGCGCGGATTCTTGCGGAACACGCGGGCTGACTGCATGGCAAAATTCGTGGCAAAATCACCAAACTCCTTCTGCGGCGGAACTTCCAAAACGATTTTTGGCAGTTCTCCCTCCGGGAAAACGCCAGCGGCAATCGCATCTTTCGCGGCCTGCTCAATGGCAGCCGAGAGTGTATCTTTGATATCCATAATATCCCCCTAGCCTAAATCTGTCCGACAGGGCAGCTTTCAGTCGTTTTGTTTCTTGTCGTTTGTGATTTGAACCTGCAGCGTATTACTGCTCTGATACCGCCCGTCAATGGCAATATCGTACTCAGCCTCAATGCGCCCCTCCAACAATCCCAGATTCACCCGAAGTCTGCTGGTGCGGATGGACAGCTTCAAATCCCCATAAGGTGTCCGATAGGTGCTGCTTGTCTCAGCCCCTTCCCGAAAGCGCATTTCCTGATGCACGCCGCCTTTTCGCAGGATTACCACTTCCTCGGCGCTAAACTTCAGCACCGTAGAAGTCTTCACCTTCTCATCCAACAGGGCATCTTCATAAAGCACGTAATGCTTTCCGTTCTTCACCGAGTGACGCCCGATTGCCATGGATTCGATGGTATTCTCTTCACCGCTGTCATCCCGCTGGCTGCCGCGTACCCGGACAACGACCGGATTCATTGCGCTCACATAATCACCTCTTCAAAAAACATACTGTACACTATTATAAACCAATGTGCAAGCCTTGCCAACTATATTTTTGAAAAAAGAAAACGGCCCACCATAACGGTGAACCGCTTATTTCAAGGATAAAATCCATTAGGTCCGGAATTTATCAATCTGATGTGCCAACTGCTCTGCCTGCTCTGCCAAGCTGCGAGTTGCCGCCGCAATTTCCTGGGTAGAAGCCGACTGCTCCTCTGTGGTAGCCGATACCGACTGAGCCCGGGAGGCATTCTGGCTGCTGATTTCGGCGATATTGTTCACCGAATGCTGCATGGTCTTTGTGCCCTCAGCAATGTTGCGGAAATTTGTCGTGACTTCCTCGATTCCCATCGCTAGCGACTGAATGGAAATCTTGATGGACTCGAATACTTCATCGGCACTCTTGACCGAATCCATACTGCTGGCAACGCTTTCTGCACTGAGCTCACTTGCCGCTACTGCATCCTTCATATCATGCTGGATTTGCGTTACGAGCGAAGCGATCTGCTGCGTTGAAGCTGCCGACTCTTCCGCCAGTTTGCGAACTTCATCAGCGACCACCGCAAAGCCACGTCCAGCTTCTCCAGCACGGGCAGCCTCAATGGCTGCATTAAGTGCCAAAAGATTCGTCTGCTCAGCAATGCCGGAAATCATTTCGACAATCTTGCTGATTTCATCGGAGCTCTTCGACAGTGCCTGGATCGAAGTCTTGACCGTCGACGTGCTGTCGCTGATATTCTGCATGGAATCGACGACCGTGTTGATCGCATCACGGCCAGAGGTGACGCTTTCGACCGTCATCTGCGTAACGGAGGCAATTGCCTCGGTATTCATAACGACGCTGTCCGTACGACCGGCAATATCCTGAGCTGCCTGATCCGCTGCCTCAGCCAGTTCCGACTGGTTAGCAATTCCCGTAGCAATATCGGTAATCTGCTGAGCAACCTGATTCGAAGCATCAGCCGACTGATGCGATGCAGCCGTAAGCTCTTCTGCCGAAGCCGAAACTTTTTCTGCACTGCTCTGAATGCTGCCGATAAGGCCGCGAATCGTCTGCCGCATATTTTCAAAGCCGCGGGCCAATTCCCCGAGCTCATCGTTGGTATCTACCGACAAGGGCCGCGAACGGAGGTCGCCGTCGTTGAGAATCCGGCAATCCTCACGAAGCGAAATGACTGGCGCAGCCATCTTGCCCGAAACGCCCCAAATGATCATTGCGATGGCAAGAACCATAACCAATCCGACCAGCGTCAGCACGCGAATCAGATTATTGGCATCCGCACGGATTTCATCAAGCGGGGCTACCGAAACGGCCAACCAGGTACGATTTCCCAGATGAATTGGCGTCATAACCGCCTTCGAAGCTACTCCCGCTGAAGTCGTATATTCCGTATCTACCTGCTTATCTTCCTGGATTGCCTTATTGTAGCCATCCACTAAAGCTTTATCGATTGTCTTATTTGATGTCTCCTTGGAAATATCCAACTTGCCAACATCATCCGGCTGCTGTGCATAAGCGATAACCAGGCCTTCCTGATCGGCAATATAGACACGGCCAGTTTCCATATACTTGATACTACCCGCAATTTCTGAAATCTCGTCAAGTTCAATCGTGCCGTAAACAATACCAATCAAATTGCCATTATCCAATACCGGATAAGCCATAACCGTAATGAGTTTTCCCGTTGAACCAGATATCGACGGACCGGTCATATAAGGTTTTTTCGTCTCGCGAACCTTCTTAATGTAATCACGGGACGAACGGTCCATATCCTTTCCGGTATCACTGTAGGCCTTACCGCTTACATCGGAATAGGCCAACATCGCAAATCCTGTCGTCCTCGATTTGAGATTTGCCATAATCTTCGTACGCTGCTCGCGGTCACCAGAAATGATTCCCTGATTGAGTGCCAATCCCTCAACGATCATTTCCTTTTCTAAGTAAGTTTTTTCAATCTGCAATGCCGTGCTTTTCCCGATTTCCTTGGAAATCATATCCGCACTTTTAAACATCGCATTGCTGGACATGTAGTAGCTGATTGCAAAAAACACAAAAAAGCTGCCGACAAACATTGGCAGAAACCCCGCCAAAAATTTTGTCCGTAGGCTATTTAGTTTCATCAACCTAACCTCCTAATTCTCCTCCTCGCCGGATTCCCCAATCCAGCACACACACATCTTCTTAGGAACTCATAAGAAAAGCATTGCACAAATGATAATTTATGCAATGCTTCATCATAAATTCCATATAAAAATCTTACTGCTGTTCGACAGCAATGTCAAGTTCCACCACATGACCAGCCAAGTCCATCTCAACGGTCAAATACTGTGAATCACTAATCTTGACTTGAAAATTTTCCCCTATGGAAAGGGACGGCGTAGAAATATCTACTTCCAATCCCATCCCCGTAAGATTCGTTGCCGCATTGGCTGTGAGCATATTGCTCATTTCGGAAATAGCACTCTGTGCCATTGCGTCAAACTCTGCCACCGGCATCCCCATCATCATCGTCGAAGCAATGAATTTTGCCGTATCCTCTGTCATATTATACACAACGTTGCCACGAATCTGTTTGGTAAACCCTACAATAACAGATACGCCCTTGCTCACGGCATTTTGTTCCCTAACATTCATCTTTAGGCGCTTCGGCTCAGGAAATCCCATCTGTGGCATGACAGTTGTGAATGCATCCACAAATGGATTCACTAACTTTGCATCCATCGTATCAATCTCCTTCCGCAAATCCCACATTCATGCTAATATCTCCAATTCGAGTTTTTGCTACGATGCGGAAAGTAGTCAGTTTCGGGCTTGCGATACGGATATTCGTACCACAGATTGTGCCCGGCGGCGTAATGCGCATCTCTTTATCCTTAAATATATCATTGATGTTTGATACACCCCGGCCCACGATAATATTCGCAGACTCTTCTACCGATTCACTAGCCTCCTCTTCCGTAATATCATCCAAACTTTCCTTATCCAACATAATCATAGAAAACTTATGCATGGTATCTGCTTCCATCGAAACGATGGCGCGGCCCACCGGATACCCCGTCAAGCCAATGATAACCGCTACACCACTGACATCCAGGAAACGGCGTTCATCCAGCTCGACCTCTACTTCGCTATGCACGCCAACCAAGCTGAAAAGCCCCTGTTGCAACGCCCGTGCAAAGGGCTTCGCATAGGACTCGCGAAGTACGGCAACCTTTCCCACTTTGTTCTGGCAAAGAATCATCAGCGTATCAATCAAATCATTGGTATTGATTGGTTTCTGCATGAAAGCACTTATCCCAGCCTCGCGTCCCTTTGCCACCAGGCTGGCATCCTTCATGGCACTGATCATGACAATCTTTGCATCGGAGTCGATTGCATGGATACGGCGGCTGCATTCAATTCCATCCGCATCCGGAAGATTCATATCCATGGTAACTACAGCCGGCCTATGTTCGGCATAAAGCTGAACGGCCTCAGCTGCATTTGCTGCCGTAGCGCACACTTCAAAGTTGGTCTTTTTAAGATTCCCTTCCAGCATTGCCCGACTGATTTTTGAATCATCGACAATCATCACTTTGACTTTCTCCACAAATGCTCACCTGCTTCTTTTAATATTCAAGACTACGTGACACTATTTCCTTACCTATACTCTTAGGGCTATTCAATTCTCAATAATTAAATTTTCGCTATCCATGACGTAAATCCCTGCTCCTCCATAAAAAAAATAAAATGGCGTCAGATTTTGCTCTGACACCATTGTTAACCAACCAATCGCCTTATTTTGCCGGAAGGATTTCAATCCAGTACCCATCGGGGTCACTGATGAAATAAATTCCCATAGCTTTATTTTCGTAGCAAATGCAGTCCATTTCCCTGTGGCGCGCATGTGCCGCCTCAAAATCATCCACCGTAAGGGCAAGATGGAATTCATTTTCCCCAAGATTATAGGGTTCCTTGCGCCCCTTCAGCCAGGTCAATTCGAGTTCGTGGGGGGAATTTCCACCATCCCCCAGGTACACCAGCGTAAAATCCGGATTTTCCAAACGATGAACCTCTTTTAAGTCCAAAGCCTTTTGATAGAACGCCAGGCTTTTGTCAAGGTCCAATACATTCAAGTTATTGTGAACAAATTTGAAATTCATAGCATCTCCCCCTAACTTCAACTGTATACTTCCCGATCATTATACCGCCATTGCTCCGTTTTGCCAAAGAAAAACACTCCCAATGGGATTATATTTCACTGTGCTCCACCGAATCGAATACAGCGGTAATGCTCTGGGAGGGCTTTTTATCCCATAGACTCACCAGATAGATGGCCAACAGGGAAAATACGAAGCCTGGCACGATTTCGTAAAGGCCGAATAGTGCCAGCTGTTTCCAAACCAGAACAGTCACACCGCCCACGATGATACCTGCCAATACGCCATTGCGGGTAGTGCGCCGCCAAAACAGGCTCATGAGCAGTGCCGGGCCAAAGGCAGCACCAAAACCCGCCCAGGCATAAGCGACCATATCGAGAATAAAGCTATTGGGATTGAGTCCCAAAAAGATGGCCAAGGAAGCAATGACCAAGACCGATGCACGGCTTATCCAAACCAGCTCCTTCTGGTCGGCTTCCTTACGGGTCAGGGTGCGGTAGAAATCCTGGGCAAAGGCCGATGCCGCCACCAACAGCTGAGAAGAAGCCGTACTCATGATAGCAGCCAGCACAGCCGACAGAATAAGGCCTGCCACCACCGGCGGGAACATGGTATTCGTCATCACCAGGAATACGGTCTCCGATTCAGTTCCCTGAAGGGGATCCGCCAAGAACACGCGGCCTGCCATGCCGACAGCCACAGCAGCGGCCAGCGATACCACCACCCAAGTCATAGCGATGCGGGTAGCCTGCTTGATTTCTTTGGAACTGGAAATCGCCATAAAGCGCACCAGAATGTGAGGCTGCCCGAAGTAACCGATGCCCCAGGCCAGCAGGGAAACCAATTCAATAATCCCCAACACGGAGCCATCCGGCTTAGTAAACGGTTCCAGCATAGAATGCTGGACGCTGTCGATGGCGGCTATAGTCGCCCCCAAGCCCCCCATGGACATGCCTGCCGTAATGGGAACGACCAATATGGCAAAAAACATCATGATGCCCTGGATAAAATCCGTCCGGGAAACTGCCAGGAAACCGCCCACCAAGGTGTAGAACACCACCGAACCGGCACCGATGAAAATGGCATACTGATACGGAATCCCAAAAACCGTTTCAAAAAGCCGGCCTGCCGAAACAAAGCCCGAAGATGTATAGATAATGAAAAAAATCAAGATGAAGATTGCCGGCACCACCCGCAGCAGTCCGCTTTTATCCTCAAAGCGGTTCTCCAGGAATTCCGGAAGGGTCAGTGAATTGTTGGCAAGCTCCGTATATTTGCGCAGCCTTGCCGCCACGAAATGCCAGTTAGCCCAGGTGCCAATCGCGATACCGACGGCAATCCAGCCGGCATTAAGGCCTGCCAAATAAGCAAATCCCGGAACTCCCATCAGCATCCAGCCACTCATATCCGAAGCTTCTGCACTCAAGGACGTAACCCAGGCTCCCAATTTGCGGTTCCCCAAAAAATAATCACTCATATTGCGCGTCCGGCGATAGTAATAAACGCCGATTGCCATCATGACACCAATATATAAGATGAACATATTGATGATTGCCAAATTATGTGTCAATAGTTTTCCTCCTCAAAATCATGTTACAGGTTTACAATATGTTATACATTATAACCGTAAACTACCCATAAATGCAACTATAATTTATATAGGAGCTATACTGTTTCTGTTATAGTGTACATTTTTATTTTTTTCTGCAAAAAAAGCTTGCAATCTGTAAAATCTTCTCGTATAATAGCAAAGGTTTTGCGAAAAGCCCCAGAAAAATTGCTTGTATACGCAGATTGCTTCCCACCCGAACAGCAAATATCTGCGCTCTTTTTGTGCGCCCGAATTTATCCAGGCCACATATTTTAGGAGGGAATTACCATGAAAAAGTATGATGTTGCGATTGTTGGCGGCGGCCCAGCCGGAGTCTTTGCCGCTTACGAGCTGGCAGAAAAAAAACCGGAGCTTCGCATCCTGGTTCTCGAAAGCGGCAAGGATATCTACCACCGCGTCTGCCCCATCTCAACGGGCAAAGTAAAAAGCTGCATCGGCTGCAAGCCCTGCAGCATCATGCGCGGCTTTGGCGGTGCCGGTGCCTTCTCCGATGGCAAGTATAACTTTACGACCCAGTTTGGCGGCTGGCTCAACGAATACCTGCCCGATAACGAAGTCATGGACCTCATCAACTACGTTGATAAGATTAACATGAAGCATGGCGCGCCGGCTGAAGTCTTCTCCACCGAGAATTCCAACATCGGCCAGCTGGCCCTGCAGCATGACCTCCATCTTCTCAGTGCCAGCGTCCGTCACCTCGGCACCGAAAACAACCTCAACATGCTCAAAGCTACCTATGAATATCTCAAGGACAAGGTTGAGTTCCGCTTCGAGTGCCCCGTTGCCCACATTCATTCCGATGGCGAGGGCCATAACAGTCTGGAACTAGAAAACGGCGAAACCCTTGAAGCCGATTATCTGATTGTGGCTCCGGGACGTGCCGGTGCTGAATGGTTCTCCAATGAATGTGATGCCCTGGGCCTCCAGCAAGAAAACAACCGCGTCGATGTCGGCGTTCGCGTTGAAGTCCCCGATGAAGTCTGGAACCATATCACTAGCCAGGTCTATGAAGCCAAACTCGTTTACCGCACGAAACGCTATGGCGACCAGGTTCGCACCTTCTGCATGAATCCCCACGGCCATGTTGTCATGGAAAATACCGATGGCATCGTAACGGTCAACGGTCATTCCTACAGTGACCCGAAACTCCAGAGCAATAACACGAACTTTGCTCTGCTAGTCAGCAACCGCTTCACGGAGCCCTTTAAATCCCCACATCAGTACGGCAAACGCATCGCTTCCTTCTCGAACATGCTCGGCGGCGGCATCATCGTCCAGCGCTTTGGCGACCTCATGAAGGGCCGCCGCACCAATGCCCATCGCATGACCAAGAGCTTCACAAAACCGACGCTACAGGCTACGCCAGGTGATTTGTCCCTGGTACTGCCGAAACGTCATCTCGATAACATCATCGAAATGATTCAGGCCCTCAACAACATCGCCCCGGGTATGACCAACGACGACACTCTGCTCTACGGTGTTGAAGTCAAATTCTACAGCTCTCGGGTCGTTCTCTCTCAAGAACTGGAAACCACCCTCAAAAACGTCTTTGCCATCGGCGATGGTGCTGGCGTTACCCGCGGCCTTTCCCAGGCTGGTGCCAGCGGCGTCTATGTTGCCCGCCGCATCCTCGACCGGGTAAAATAATCTGTTTAAAAAAAACGAGACGTACAAGTCCGCAGTGACTTGTACGTCTCATTTTTATTTTACTCAATCTGCATCTTCAATTTTCTCAAAAGAAATCTCATTCGTATCCCGACTGCGATACTGAATGACCGCCAACAGCAAAAACAATCCCATGATCCCGGCAATCCAGCCGAACATACCGGTAAAACCGATTTCCCCGGCCACCGTTCCCAGCGCCAAAATACCGGTACTCGTGCCAATATCCAACATATTGTAGAAGGTTGCACTGGCGGCACTATGACGGTCCGGCCTCACCTGATTGAGCATCCAAGTCAAAAGTGCCGGTAACAGGGCGCCAGCTCCTAGGCCATAAAAAGCCGATGCCACCAACAGCCAAACCAACGATGGAGCCCAAATCAAAAGCCCCAAAGCTGCCAAATAGGAAACTGCCCCAGGAAGAACCACGGCAAAGGCACCATAACGGTCTAAGAGTCTGCCGCCAAAGGGACGGGATATAAAGATAAACAACGTGCCGACTACAAAGAAAAGGCCAGCTCCTTCAATCCCCTTTTCTGCAGCCAGCATGGCAATGAAGGTATTGACGCTGCCATAGCCAGCACCAAACAAAACGGTCAGCAGGGCCGGCCCCCCAGTATTGCTTTCACACAAACGGTTGCGGATAGAAGAATGGATAGGCGGAACTTCTGGAAGTTCCGATACCGGCTTTTTCCCTCGGCAGATATAGGCAAAGAACAGTGCCAGCAGGGCAGCAGCTATCGAGGATAAGAAAAGATCTGCCGCCCCCTCGGACAAAAGCCACAGCCCTAAAGCTGGAGCCATGGCCATGGCTACGGTACTGCCTAAACCGAAATAGCCGATGCCTTCCCCCCGGCGGGAAGCCGGAATTACATCGGCAGCCAGCGCCGCAGCAAATGTCGTCGACAGTCCAAAGCCGAAGCCATGAATTACCCGGGCAAACACCAAGGCATTGATATTGGCAAACAGCATATAGCCTAGTGTAGCCAAAACACAAAGGACGAGGCCAACATACAGGCAAAGTTTCTTGCCAAAGGCCCGCACGCCTGTATCCGTAAACAAGCGGATAAAAATCGCCGAATAACCAAAAATACCGCCAATCAGTCCCATCTGCAATCCCGTAGCCCCAAGGCTTGCCGCATACAAGGTAATCGTCGGCAGCAAAAAATGAAAGCTAGCAAACAGCAAGCCATTTGCCGCAATCAACGCACCAAAATTCCGTGTCCATAATTTTTCTTTTGTCAAAACGATATCGCTCCTTTCTGTAATTGACCCGTCAATTACAATAACCTATTATAATATGTAATAATTGACATGTCAATTTCGTTGTTATTAGACGACTGACAAAACACCTGCATAAAAAAAAACAGCCTGTCTAAGACAAGCTGCTTGGTAAGGTAAGTCATCCACGGACACCACTATGCACCAGTCAATTGCCGGTCAAAGCTTTATCGTACTGTTGGGCCACTGCCAGCACAAACCGCTGGCATACCTTTGCCGATTCTGGCCGAAATTCTTCTGCCCGGAATTCCGTATTGGACAATATGCGGATGCCCAGGAAAGGAATCCCGTACTGCTGACAGATTTGTGCTGCCGAATTGACTTCCATATCTTCACAGGATGAGCCAAACTGGTTGTGCGAAAATTGCAGGCGTGCCTTTTGCCGGTTCCAGGTATTGCAGCTGGCGATACAGCCAGCCACCACCCGGCCCCTTTTGTAGTCCTTGGCCACAACTTGTGCCGCTGCCAACAGCTTTTCATCCCCAGGATAATAGACGGCTTGAGGGACAAAAGACTGAGTTTCCTCATCGTAAGCATAAGAACCCATAAGCTCCATGTGCCGCCAATCCACAAAATCTTCCTGTGCACTGCGATAGGAGCTGGCATCAAAGGAACGCCGGCCCAATACGATATCGTAGGCCTTCAGTGCCGGGTCATGACCGCCCGCAGTTCCCTGGCTTATCACTGCCGTAGGACGGAATTTTTCGATCCCCAGCGCCGTAGCCGCCGCCGCATTGGTCATACCAATGGAAGTCACAGCCACCACCAGATTCACTTCTTGGTACTTGCCTTCAACGAAGCGCCACTGCCCCACGAACTGCTCCTGCGGGTCTGTTAAAGCCTCCAGCAGCAGTTCTGTTTCCATATTCATAGCGCCTTCAATCATTATCTTCCGGGTATCCATTTTCTCCGCCCCTTTGCCGAAATTCAATCGTTACGACATAGACTGTACTCCCCCTGACCGGAACTTGTCAATACATAATTTACCGCCATGAGAATCCCGGCAATAAACTGCTGCCGCAGAGCATAGTAATCCTGAGCCTTGCCACCAGCTTCAATCCAATAGGCACCATGAACATCAAACCGCTGCTGCCAGCAAAAATGGGTCTCGCTTTTGTCCGTGACGATGTTCACCCCATCACAGGGCATGCCATCTAAGGTACAATCATCAATCCGCTGATAGCACTCGCCAGCCGTACTGTTTTTCCCCGCTGCTTTTTCTGCACCAAAGGTATACGCCACAGCCTTCAAGTCGTCCAGCCGCTCTTCATGACCAGTCAGGATTTTCACAATCAGCTTGGCATAACGCTTTTCCACGCTTTCAATGCGGCCGCTGAGCCAGCCGTGAATATTGGCTTCATCGATAATCTCCTCTAGGGGACGCCCCTCACTTTGAACATAATCCGCTCCTGAATCCAGCCAGCCTTCCTGCACTGCCTTATCTGCCATGCGGCGCAAAAGTTCTTCCTGCACCATTATCTTTTCATACATTCGATAGTGAATCGGCCCTAAAAAAGCACTCATTCTATTACCTCCCTTTCGTATTTAAAACTATACGGAAAAATGGGGAGGCCGTCTGTAAAAAATGTTACAAGACAAAAAAGCTGTCCCCCCTTCAAGGAAGACAGCTTTTCCTATTCTGCTTAAAGATAACGCAGCCAAACGTATACATTTGCCATAATAATCGTCAGCACCATAACCGGGAACGCCACTTTCATGAACCCCAGGAAGGAAATCTGACGACCACGCTGTGCTGCCATCGAGGCAACCACAACGTTAGCACTGGCACCAATCAAAGTACCATTGCCCCCCAAGCAAGCACCAAGTGCCAGCGACCACCAGAGCGGGTCAAGATTGGTAAGGCCCATCTGCCCCATATCCTGAATCAAGGGAATCAGGGTGGCGACAAAGGGAATGTTATCGATAAAAGCTGAAGCGATAGCACTCATCCAGAGAATCAGCACTGCCGTAGCCGTAACATCCCCATTGGTGAGCTTGATGGCCTCAGCCGCCAGCATCTTGATAACCCCCGTTTCCACCAAAGCGCCTACCAGTACAAACAGACCGGCGAAGAAGAAAATAGCCAGCCACTCGACCTTCGAGAGGACTTTGGCAATCATCGCCTCATTGCGGGTGAAGGTAATGAGCAGCAACAAGCCTGCTCCCGTAAGAGCAGCTGTAGCCGTTTCCAGCCCCAACGCCCCATGCATGACAAACAGGGAAATCGTAATGAAGATGACAAATAAGCACTTCTTCAACAGCTTCACATCGGAAATCTGGCTTTTCGCATTGAGGCGCATAACCTTTTCCTGAAGGTCCGGCTGGGTCTTGAGCCCCTTGCCATAGAGCAGAATAAGGAGTGCCTGCACAACGATGAAGATAACAATCGATACCCCAGTCATATTCATGACAAAATCCATGAAGTTAAGGCCTACAGCACTGCCAATCATGATGTTTGGCGGATCACCGATAAGGGTAGCTGTACCACCAATGTTCGAAGACAGAATCTGCGAAATCAGATAAGGTTTGACATCTACCTTGAGCTGAGCGGTGATGCTGAAAGTAATCGGCACTGTCAGCAGGACCGTCGTGACATTATCCAGCAAGGCGGAACAAATCATTGTCAGCGTCGACAATGCGACGAGCAACGCAATAGGACGAGCCTTTACCTTTTTGGCCGCCCAAATGGCCAGAAAGTTGAAAAGTCCGGTCTCACTGGTGATATTGACGATAATCATCATACCCATTAAGAGCCCTAAGGTATTAAAATCGATGTGATGAATAGCAGTTTCCTGACTGATGATACCACCGAGTATCATCAGCATAGCTCCAAAAATACCGACAATCGTACGGTGAACCTTCTCGGAAATAATCAGCGCATAAGCAGTAACAAAAATGATAACTGCCACGGTTGTGCTGCTCAGCAATACAATCCACTTCTTTCTTTACTTATACTGGTTCTAATTTACTGGTTCTTCTTGTACTTCGGGACCAGCACGATGTTTTCTCCCTCACGCTTAATCTTGAAGGAATACTTCTGGATTCCCCCGCGAAACAGCTCCATCTTGAGCTGCAACAGAGCCTTGCCCAGTTCCTCGGTAAGCTCCGGCGTGAAACCGGCCTTGCCGAGCTGTGCTGGCGGTTCGATGCCGGCACGCTCGCGGCGCTTCTGCTCAGCAACTTTCTCCGCCTTAATGAAGGTGTCCTCCAGGGTAACTTCCTCCACGTAGTTCTGGAACATATCCTTATCCGTAAGGCCTTTTGGTATCTTGCTCATCTTATCCCTTCTTTACTTTCGCCCAACTGTCGCGCAAGCCGACCACCCGGTTGAATACGAGTTTATCCGGCGTAGTATCCGGGTCCACGACAAAATAGCCCGTGCGCAGGAACTGATAGTGGGTACCTGCCGCCGTAAGCTTGACACTGGGTTCAATCCACGCATTTTCAATCGTCTCCAGCGAATTCTTGTTGAGCGCCTCCAGAAAATCAGACGGAACATTGCCGTTCTCATCCGACTCGATGAGGTAATCATAAAGACGTACTTCCGCTGGCAGCGCCGTCTTGGCAGCAACCCAGTGAATCGTGCCCTTGATTTTACGGCCAGCCGTTGCTCCGCCGGTCTTTGAATCCAGATCAGCCGTACAATGAAGCTCTATTACCTGGCCATTTTCATCTTTGATTACTTCCTCGCATTTGATGATGTAGGCGTGTTTGAGACGAACCTCGCCACCCGGTTTGAGACGGAAGTATTTCTTCGGCGGTTCTTCCATGAAGTCTTCCTGCTCGATGTAGATTTCCCGCGAGAACGGCACAAAGCGGCGGCCGCCATGCATGGGGTTGTTGTCAGCCAGCAGATACTCCTCTTTATCCTCCGGGTAGTTGGTGATGATGACCTTCAGCGGACGCAGCACCGCCATGACGCGGTCAGCATTCTCATTGAGGTCATCGCGGACGCAATGCTCCAGCATGCTGACATCTACCAGGCTGTCTGCCTTGGCCACACCGATTTCTTCGCAGAACTTGCGCAGGGATGCCGGCGTATAACCGCGGCGGCGAAGTCCCGAAATCGTCGGCATGCGGGGGTCATCCCAACCGCTGACGAAATGTTCTTCCACCAACTGACGCAGTTTGCGCTTACTAGTAACCGTATTGGTAAGATTCAACCGGGCAAACTCAATCTGACGGGGACGGGTGTTGGCATCAAAGCCCAGGGACTCCAGCAACCAATCATAGAAGGGACGATGCTCCTCAAATTCCAGCGTGCAGACCGAATGGGTAATCCCCTCAATCGCATCCGAAAGCGGATGGGCAAAGTCATACATCGGATAGATGCACCAAGCATCCCCCGTGCGATGATGATGGGCATGGGCGATGCGGTAGATAACGGTATCCCGCAGGACCATATTCGGCGATGCCATATCAATCTTAGCGCGCAGAACCTTTTCCCCATCGGCGAATTCGCCAGCCTTCATGCGGGCAAACAAATCCAGGTTCTCCTCAACACTGCGGTTGCGGTAAGGGCTTTCCTTGCCGGGTTCCGTAAGGGTTCCGCGATAGGCACGGATTTCATCTGCCGACAAGTCATCCACATAAGCCAGGCCTTTTTTGATGAGCTCACAGGCATATTCATAAAGCTTGTCAAAGTAATCCGATGCATAGAACATGCGGTTCTGCCAGGAAAAACCAAGCCAATGAATATCTTCCTGAATGGAATCCACGTATTCCGTATCTTCCTTAGTCGGATTCGTGTCATCGAAGCGAAGATTGCAAAGGCCATGGTTGTGCTCGGCCAGACCAAAATTCAAGCAAATCGATTTGGCGTGGCCGATATGGAGATAACCATTCGGCTCAGGTGGGAAACGCGTATGAATACCTTCCGTATACTTTCCGTTCTTCTGGTCTTCCTCAATCGCATTCTGAATAAAGTTGGAAGCGATCGTCGTATTCTCTGCCATTTGATTCTCTCCTTTATAAATCCACACGGTCTTCCGCCGCGCATTTTTCCTTGATATATTCCCGCAAACGGCGGATGCCCTTATCCAGGCCTTCCTGTTCCGGCAGGTACTTGATAATCAAATCAACGTACCCTCGTTCCACCATTTTGCGAAGGGTCCAGCTGTAATTGATGTCATACACCCACATGAGCCGCACGAGTTTCCGGTCTCCATGAGTCCGCAGACGATGGTAATCCGCCTGTTTTCCCTCGGCAAAATCCCGAACAAAATCCGGACTTACCAACTGGCTGGCATCGCTAGGGACAAAGTTTGGCGCTTTTTGTGCCCCATCCGGTGCCAGATACGGCGAAAGGACGCGGTAAATATCGAGCTTGTCCGCATCCCGCAACAAACGGGCAAAAACCAGTTTGCGATGGTCATCCGTCGCTTCGATTTCCTTCTTATTGTGGTTGCGGATGGCAAAGCGAACCACCGCCTCGTCTTCTAGCGACAGTTCCGCCATATAGGGCATTTCCTCGGACAGCACCTTTAACCCCAGGTCTGCATGATCTTCGGACTGCGCATCGTTAAAGGTCTTATAAATGCTGTACTGACGAAATCTGCCCACATCATGGAACAGCCCCATGACCTCTGCCAATTGAACATCATGGTCATTCAGCTGCAAATGCTGGGCCAGTTCCTTTGCGATTTGGGTGACATAGCCCGTATGAATCATCTTGATGCGTATGCCTTGCATGACTTCTTCGTCATCCGTAACAAACTGCGCCATATAATCATCCATCCAGCTATGCATTTTTTTTAGTAATTCTTCCATTACTCGTCTTCCTTACTAACCAATCTGGACACTGCATGAAAACATTATACTACGAAGGGAATTGTCACGCAATATCGTGAAATTCCCCGCAATTTTCCTCGCCTATCAATTTTCAATCAGGATATGAAGCTTGCGCAAATCCTCACGGATTGCCTGCAGGGTTTCCTCATCGGGAACCCTCACGGTATGCATATGAACTCCGCCAGTCACCACCAGCAGCGGATTGGCCTGGCACTTCTGCATCTTAGACAAAAAGGCCCGGATATCCCGGCGATTTTCCAGCAGCAAGTCGCCGCGAATCGGACCGTAAAGCGGATGCTCCACGATAACATCCAGCACCGCACCGCCATTGTCGACGATGGCCAGCAGCTCCTGTTCCATCCCCGCAGCATCATGCTGGCATACCAAGGTAACCATCTGGCTTGCCTGGCCCTGCTCCTGAGGCAAGATGTAGCCCCGCGGCGTGGCGAAAATCTGCACGCCCTGGGCCCGCAGAATACTGATATCGCCGACAATAATCTGGCGGCTGACACCAAATTCCCGGGACAGCTTCGTTCCCGTCAGCGGCTGCTCCGCTTCCTTCAGGCGTTCAAACAATTTTCTCCGGCGTTCTTCCGTATTCATGCACAAACCCCTTTCCGCGATAACGATAAAAAAAAGGCTGCCCTAACGGCAGCCTATACATTTCAATGGTGGGCGATAACAGGATCGAACTGCTGACATCCTGCTTGTAAGGCAGGCGCTCTCCCAGCTGAGCTAATCGCCCTTATAACACGCTTTCGCGAACAGATACAAAAATGGTGACCCACCGGGGAATCGAACCCCGAACCTACTGATTAAGAGTCAGTTGCTCTACCAATTGAGCTAGTGAGTCATCTATTGTTCCCTTCACTCAGCGCGAGCACCATCAAAATGGTGGCTCACCCGGGATTTGAACCCGGGACACCCTGATTAACATCCCGGTGCTCTGCCACCTGAGCGGGTGAACCGATTGGCTGGGGTAGTTGGACTCGAACCAACGGATGCGGGAGTCAAAGTCCCGTGCCTTGACCAACTTGGCTATACCCCAAGCTGCGAGCCGTTAAAAAACAGCCCTTTCCCCCAGAAAATAAGCATGGCTCCTTGAGTAGGACTCGAACCTACGACCGATCGGTTAACAGCCGATTGCTCTACCAACTGAGCTATCATGGAATTAACAGCACATCACGCGCTGCACGGATTATTATAGTCTATGCCGACTCAAAAAGCAAGCATTTTTTATTTTATTAAAGCGGGAATTATTTTTCATCCTTATGCAGGCAGCAGTTCTTGTATTTTTTACCGCTTCCGCATGGGCATGGATCATTTCTTCCGATTTTTTTGCGACGGTGTTCAGAGAAGGAAACTACATTGTCCTCAGGAGTATCAAGCTTGCCTGAAACCACCTCGGCAGGAGTATGTCCCTTCAGCGACCACATGCGCAGAGAGTTATGGAAAGCAATGAGAAGCGGTGCCATAGCATGCTCTTCATCATTGGCCTTCTGTGCTCCCAGTGTTTCTATATATTTGAGAACATCCTTCATTTTGCCGCCGTTCTGGAAGATGATTGTGATCTCTCCAACGACATTCGCAGCACGAAGAACATCCATCTCATAAGCACTCATGAAGAACTGTGCAAGCGTCTTATAGGCATCAGTAGCCTCAATGTAGTTCTCATCACCTGCATCATATATCTTGGTATAAGAAAGCTTTGCATACGGAAGATCCGTTTCCTGAATGCTCTTATAAAGCTCCTCCGGTGCCATAACCGTGTAATAGTACATGATTTTTTCTGCTGTTACAACATTATGCTGCCAGCAGGCACCGTTGAACATGACACGCATGAAGTCGACAAATTCAAATGTGTCCTCCGCGACCTCAAGATATGGTTTAATCTTTGCAAAAAGCTGGTCGTAATCCAATACGCCGTAATAGAAAAGCATACCGGACACAACGCGAAGCATATCCGTGTTCCAGTTCACGGCCTTCACAAAGGAACCGCTGTCAATCCGCTGAAACTCCTCCATGATTTCCGTCGGCATATACCACGCCGGTTTGTCCTTATATGCGCCTGACATGAGCACACCGATGCTCTGGAAATAATCAAGACGTATTTCATCTGTGCGGAACTCTGTAGAGATTCCATCATGCTGAACAACGTGACGTAAAGCCTGATACTGCTCGTCCACAATGGAAACGAACCATTTACCGGAAAACTCAACTATAGCAGGTACAAGCTTTTCAACCAACTCTCCCTTATTGAGATTGCTTGTGCCTGAAACGCCTACGTTATAACGAATATCATCAAGCTCCTGACGCGTCAGTGTCATAAGAGCGTTTGCAAGGCTGCGGTCCTCCGGTACATCCCTGCGCATAATCTGCTTACGGCGCTTTTCAGCTTCTTCCTTCAAAAGCTTCTGCATCTCTTCGAGAGCATGAGTTTTTGCTTCCTTACCCATAGAAAAAATCCCCACTTTCAATATACTCAAACGACGCTATTATAACGCATTCAGTCCGGTTTTGCAAAGGCAAAACTTCCTCTGCCGGCGTTTTTCCAACAGCACCGGCTTCGCGTTACGCAAGGCAGGAGATATATGCTCACCGCCTGTTATTTATCAAAGAAATCCGATATTCCCTGAACTATTCCTATGGCTGCTTTTTTTGCTCCGGCATCGGAATACAGTCGTTTTTCTTCCTTTGGATTTGATACAAACGCTACCTCAATAAGTGTCGCCGGCATATTCGTATGCTTTACGACGTAAAAATTGCAGGTCTTTACTCCGCGGCTCTCCGTCGATATCTGTTTTACGAGGTTCTTTTGTATTGCCGCGGCAAGTCTCCGGCTGGACGCCGAACCCTTGATATAATAGTAGCCCGTTGTTCCGTTGGCACTGCGGCTGGAAAAGGAGTCCATGTGTATGGACACAAAAGCATCCGCCTTTGCCTTGTTCGCAACATCACAGCGTGCCTGCAGCTCATCTACATCCGTCGCCTGCTTATGCTTTGGAGATACCTCTGTATCCGTAGTACGAGTCATTATGACCTTTGCTCCGGCCTCCTCCAAAAGCCGCTTGACCTCTTTTCCGATTTTCAGCGTGATACTTTTTTCAGTTATTCCGCTGGGCCCGATAGCTCCCGGGTCTTCTCCGCCGTGTCCAGGGTCTATACATATTTTCTTACCCTTGAGGCCCGAAAATTCAGGCTCTTCGATTTCGTCAGGATCCTCCTCGGGTATATTAACTTCTTCCTTTTTCTCCTCAGTCTTTGCAGGAGTTTCCTTCTCCTTTACCGGTTCTGTCTCTTTCTCTGTTTCATCAGTCTTTACTTCTGACTCTTCTTCATTTTTTGGTTCTGCGGCAGGCTTCTTTGGCTCAGCCTTCTCGCCTGCGGATATCTTTCCAAAGTCCATCACAACACGATACGGTGACGGGCCTCCTTCAACAGAGAAAACATCAAAACCGCCTTTTTTTGCATCCGTTTCAATAACTATCCGCACCGTGGTTTTATCAAACTGTGCTGCACGGACCTTGGACGCAAATGTACTGTCAATAGTCTGGCTGCGCACAGCGCCGGGACTTAGCCATGCGCCTGATAAATCAACCACAACACGCCCCGGATTCGACAGCACCATCGTGCTGTAGTCTACCTCCTTATCCGCATCTACAACAATGCGCACGCGTTCAGAGGTAATTCCGACACGGATATTCTTTATTTCAGCGAGATTCGCAACCTTATCACCGAAGGCACTAGCCCCCGCACATGCCGGCTGCAGTAAAATCATAAAGACAGCAGCCATCATCATAATAAGACGAAGAATCATTTTTCCTGCTCCTTACTCAAAGCATATTGTTAAGAAACGCCTTCGTACGTTCCTCCTTCGGAGCTCCGAACAGTTCCTCAGGTGTCCCCTGTTCTACAATATTTCCATCTGCCATAAATATAACATGATTTGCGACCTCACGGGCAAAAGCCATCTCGTGGGTCACAACGACCATAGTCATGTGCTCGGCCGCAAGCTCACGCATGGTCTTGAGAACCTCTCCTGTAAGTTCAGGGTCAAGCGCAGATGTCGGTTCATCAAAAAGCATTATCGCAGGATTCATCGCCAGCGCGCGGGCTATTGCGACACGCTGCTGCTGACCGCCCGAAAGACGCGCGGGATACGAATCCTTTTTATCGTAAAGGCCTACCTTACGAAGAAGCTCCTCGGCAACAGGAAGGATTTCTTCCCGTTTCATCTTTTTTACCTGCATAGGCGCTTCAAGCAGATTTTCCAATACAGTCATATGCGGAAACAGATTGAACTGCTGGAAAACCATTCCCATTGAACCCAAAATATGCCTGAGCTCATCGCCTTCAGCGTATACTGTACTGCCGTCAACTTCCCTGGCAAGATATTTACCGCGAACCTGAACCGAACCCTTATCTATTTCCTCAAGGCGGTTGAGGCAGCGCAGCATTGTGCTTTTACCTGAACCTGAAGGACCGATTATTACAAGCACCTCACCACGGCGGACAGTAAAGCTGATACCGTGAAGCACATCAGCATCAGCGAATTTTTTATGTATATTTTTTACTTCGAGCATCAGCTCGCCATTAGAAATCGTATTTTCCATAATGTGCCTCCAGCTTCTTGAACATCCATGTAAGCACTGCCGTCATAGCCAAATAGAATACACCGGCAATAAAGAATGCTGTCATGTCAAAATCACGCTGCACGATAGTACGCGCAACACGCAGAAGGTCATTCATCGCCAGGATATATATAAGAGATGTATCCTTAACAAGGTTGATTGTCTCATTGCTGACCGGCGGAAGCACACGGTGAATCATCTGCGGCAGTATAATACGCCGCATCGTCTGTATATACGTCATACCCAAGGTTTTCGCTGCTTCGTACTGTCCGCGCTCAATAGACTGAATGCCTGCGCGGAATATCTCAGCGAAATATGCGGCATAATTCAGTGTGAAAGCCAAAAGTGCTGACGGAAGCGGGTCAAATTTAATACCGACAAGCGGCAGCGCAAAATATACAAACAAAAGCTGCAGCATCAGCGGAGAACCGCGCATAATCCAAATATACAGCTCAGTCAGGCGGCTGATAATTCCGATTTTTGAAAGGCGCGCCAAAGCCGCAAGAAGTCCGAGCGGAAGTGACATCGCCAATGTCGCTGCAAAAATCTCCAGCGTAATCTTCGATCCGGCAAGAATCGAAAGAGTTGTTTCCATAAGCTTATCCATGCATATCTCCCTTTTTCTTTACCGCACGAAAGGAAAAAAGCGGCAAAGCACTAATAGAAATATTCTACCGCAAATGGACACATAAAACAACCTTTCGTGCTTCAGGCAGAGCTCACGGTCTTCTTCTCTGCCAGCTTACATGGGGATTCGGGTCAAATTCCGCAAGCTTTACATTGAACGCTGAAAAAAGCTCATGTATATCAGATGCGCCCACAGCCTTTGCTGCAGCCAAGGGAATAGCCGCGCATGCACGGGCATCCTCCAACGCGTCATGATGCTTGAAATCTACATTCAAAAATCGCCCTACTGTATCAAGCTTATGATTCATCAGCTCAGGCCATGCCTTCCGCGAAAGCTGGACCGTACAGCCCTGAATAAACTCAGGTGCATCAATTTTATGTGTCAGGAGGCATGAGCGCAGCACACCCATATCAAAGGGTGCATTGTGCGCGAGCACCACCCTTCCCGACAGATGCTTTTCAAGCTCAGGCCATATACCCGAAAAATCCTCGGCATCCTCAACCATATCAGGCGTAATGTGATGAATCATTATGTTGCATGAATCGAACTCCATGCGCGGAGGACGAATCAACGTGTAATATTTATCAACAATTTTTCCATCCTCAATGTCTACAACAGCTACACTGCACGCCGAATTTTTATATCTGGTCGCTGTTTCAAAATCTATGGCTGTAAAATTGAGCAAAAATTTCCCCTCCAAAAAAATTGCCTCCCGAAGGAGGCAAAGATACTACTTATTTTTAAGGTACTCATCAATAGCAGCTGCCGCCTTTTTGCCTGCTCCCATAGCAAGTATAACAGTAGCAGCACCGGTAACAATATCACCGCCTGCGAACACGCCCGGCTTTGTTGTTGCACCTGTCTCCGGGTCCGCAACAATATTTCCGCGCTTGTT
>NZ_JAILKR010000112.1 GCF_024693525.1 Selenomonas sp.
ACCTTGCGCTCGGGGAAACAATCGCCCAGGATGCGCAAAGCCTCCGCATCCATCCGATCGCCGAACTGCGGCACGATGACCTTGCCGTTGCAGATATAGAAATTGACATAGCTGGCCGCAAGGCGCTCGCCAGGCTCGCGCCTATCTTCGCCATCGGCAAAGGCAAAGCTGTTTGCCTCTTCGGCCGTGATGCAGACAGGCTGCTCAGGGATGGGCACCTTGTGTACCACCAACCGGCGTCCCTTGGCATCCGTTTCCCCTTCGAGAACGGCAAGGTCAGCCTGGCTTAAAGCATGCTGTGGGTCTTTTTCGTCATCGGTCCAGGCCAGCACCACTTCGCCAGGCCGGACAAAGGCAAAGACGTTATCGACATGTTCATTGGTTTCATCGTTATAGATGCCCCGGGGCAGCCAGATGACTTTGGTGACGCCCAGATAGTCCTTCAATTTCTGCTCAATCTGCGCTTTACTAAGCTGGGGATTGCGTCCGGCACTCAACAGGCAGGCCTCGGTCACCACCGCTGTGCCCTCGCCATCCACATGAATGGAACCACCTTCAAGGACGAAATCACTAGCATCGTAGCATTCATCCCCTAATGCGTCAGCCATCAGCGGCGCCGCCGCATCATCCCGGGCGTAGTCGGGATACAGGCCGTCGACGTCGCCGCCCCAGGCATTGAAACGCCAATTGATGCCGCGGCGTTCCTTGTCCTTAATGACATAAGTCGGCCCCATATCCCGTCCCCAGGCATCGTCCGTGGGAATCGCAAGATAATGAATATGCTCTTGGGGCAAATGGGCAAGCATTGCCTCTGCTTGCCCGCGATGCTCAGCGTCCACGAGAAGATACAGTTCCTCCACCGCTGCGATTTCCTCAATAAGCCGCACGAATACCGGCTGTACCTCCCGGCCGCCATTGGTCCAAGAACCAGGCCGAACCGGCCAAATCAGGAACGTGCCCTCGTGGGGGGCAAATTCTGCGGGCATATGAAAGCCATCTGCTGCAGGCCTAGTTTTTTTTATCAACATATCACGACAGCCTTCCCTTGAAATCCTCATAACCGAACTTCTTCACCAGCGTGCAGGCGCCGTCTTTATCCATGCGCCAGATAGCCGGCAGTGCCATGCCATTGAAGGTGTTATTCTTGACCATCGAGTAGATGGCCATGTCTTCAAAATAGAGCCGGTCGCCGATGGCGATTGACCGATCAAAGGAGTAATCGCCAATGATATCGCCAGCTAGACACGTGCAGGAAGACAGCCGGTAAGTATAGGCCTTCTCCCCTGCCTCCCCGGAATCTTTAAGCGGTGGCCGATATGGCATCTCCAAAACATCAGGCATATGGCAGGCCGCCGAGGCGTCGAGTATAAGCACCTTCGTGCCGTGATTTTCGACGGTATCCAGCACCTCGGTTACCAGATACCCCGCGTTGAGTGCCACAGCCTCGCCAGGTTCAAGATAGACGTCCACGGCGTATTCCGCTTTGGCCTGCTTGATCAATTCAACGAGCAGCCCGCGGTCGTAATCGTCACGGGTGATATGATGGCCGCCCCCCATATTGAGCCAACAGATATTCTCACGCGCCAGCCAGCCGCCGAACTTTTCGCGCACCGCATCAAGGGTCACGGCCAACGCCTGACTATCCTGCTCGCAAAGGGTATGGAAATGCAGGCCACCGAGCAAATCAAAGAGCTCGGAATTTGCGTCCACAGCCTCAGCAAAGACGTCCGCCGTAACCCCCAGACGCGAGCCCGGTGCACAAGGGTCATAGATGGCATGGTCCTGAGTCGAGCACTCGGGATTGATGCGCAGACCGATGCCGTGTTTTACCCCACGCTTTTCCTGAATGCGCTTTACGAGCGGGCCAAAGCGGCGCAACTGATTGAAGGAGTTGAAGATAACATGGTCGCAGATGGCCGCGATCTTCTCGATCTCCTCAGGCCGGTAAGCCGGCGAAAACACATGGTTCTCGCCAGCCATCTCCTCATGGCCGAGTCTTGCCTCATAGAGTCCGCTAGCCGTGGCGCCGTCAAGATAGCGGCCAATCAGCGGATATTCGGCAAACATCGAAAAGCATTTCTGGGCCAAGAGAATCTTGCAGCCCGCCTGCTCCTTGACATCTTTTAGTATTTGTAAGTTCTTTTCCAGTGCCCCTTCGTCGACCACATAGGCCGGCGTTGGCACCTGCTTAATCGTTATGGACATATTTTTACCTATCAGTCGACGAGTACCGGATTTTCTACGACCTTCCAGGGCAGGCCCCACTTATTGAGGGCATCCATATACGGATCCGGGTCGAACTCATCGGTGGTAAAGACGCCCGGTTTCTTCCACTGGCCAGTCACCACAAGCATTGCACCGATCATCGCCGGCACACCCGTGGTATAGGAAATAGCCTGGGAGCCCACTTCCTTAAAGCATTCCTGATGGTCGCAGACGTTATAGATGTAAATCGAACGTTCCTTGCCATCCTTCTTGCCCGTGAAGATGCAGCCGATATTCGTCTTGCCTTTCGTGCGCGGGCCAAGGGATGCCGGGTCCGGCAGCAGTGCCTTGAGGAACTGGATTGGCACGATTTCCTGGCCGTTGTAGTTAATCGGCGTCGTGGAGAGCATACCGACGTTCTCGAGACAGCGCATATGGTCAAGATAGCTCTGGCCAAAGGTCATGAAGAAACGGATGCGCTTTACCTCAGGCATATTGCGACCCAGGGCCTCAATCTCCTCATGATGCAAGAGGTACATATCCTTCTTGCCCACGCCCTCGAAGTCGTATTCCCGCTTGATGCTCATGGCGGGGATCTCGATCCACTTGCCGTTTTCCATATAGGAGCCCGGTGCCGAGACCTCCCGCAGGTTGATTTCGGGGTTGAAGTTCGTCGCAAAGGCATAGCCATGGTCGCCGCCATTGCAGTCGAGGATATCAATCGTATCGATCGTATCGAAGTAATGTTTCTTGGCATAGGCCGCAAAGACCGACGTGACGCCCGGGTCAAAACCCGTGCCCAGAAGCGCCGTAAGGCCAGCCTGTTTGAATTTATCCTCATAGGCCCACTGCCAGGAATAGTCAAAGTAAGCCGAAAAGCCGAGCTCCTGGCAACGTTTGTCATAAACCTTGCGCCACTCGGGGTCTTCGGTGTCCTCGGGCTCGAAGTTTGCCGTATCGATATAGTCAACGCCAGCAGCCAGGCAAGCATCCATGATTGTAAGGTCCTGATACGGCAGGGCCACGTTCAGCACGGCATCGGGCTGATATTCCTTGATAAGTTTGGTTAAAGCCTCGACATCATCGGCATCAATCTGCGCCGTGGTGATTTTCGTCTTCGTCTGGCCCTGCAGTTTCTCCTTCAAGGCATCGCACTTGGACACCGTGCGGCTGGCAATTAAGAGTTCATCAAAAACGCCGTCATTCTGGCAGACTTTATGGATGGCAACACTTGCCACACCGCCACAGCCGATAATCATCAATTTGCTCATTTTCTCGTCTCCTCCTCGGACAGAATATCTTCAACATACTTGGGCAGCATAAAGGCACCCTTATGCAAATGGGTGGTATAATACCAAGTCTTTAACTCGCGCTTATTCCAGCGCTTGGCATCAAAATCCTTAAGCGGATGATATTTCTTCGATGCAAAGCCAAACATCCAGATGCCTGCGGGACAGGTTGGGATGCTCGCCTGATAGACACGGCTTACGGGAAAACTCTGATAAGCCTTGCGGTGCATGGCGCGGAAGGCCGCCTCATCCTCATCGTAGAAAGGACTGCCATGCTGATAAACCATGATGCCATCATCATGAAGGGCCCGGTAGCAGTTGCCATAGAATTCCCGCGTGAACAGCCCCTCGGTATGGCCGAAGGGGTCGGTAGAATCGTTGATGATGAGGTCGTATTTATCCCGGCAGCGGCGCAAGAAACGCAGGCCGTCCATATTCGTGATCTTGACCCGTTCATCGTCAAAGCCCTTGGCCGTCTCGGGGAAAAACTCCCGGGATACCTCGATGAACATCTCATCGGGCTCAACAACATCAATCGACTCAATCTCGGGGTACTGCGTGAGTACTTTTGCCACGCCGCCGTCGCCACCGCCGATGATCAGTACGTTCTTGACTTCGGGATGTACGGCCATGGGCACGTGCACGACCATTTCGTTATAGATGAATTCGTCAGCCTCCGAGAAGATGATTTCGCCGTCCAGCACAATCATGCGGCCGAATTCATTGGACGCAAAGACATCGATTCGCTGATACTCGCTCTGCTTGGAGAACAGCTGTCTATCCACGCGCACGGAAGTCTTGACGTTTTCCGTATCCATTTGTGAAAACCATATTTCCATTGCTTCGGTTCCTCCCCTGTTGACAAGTCAAAGTGACCGGTCAACTTGGCATGTCAGGCTGACTTGTCAAGTTTCCGTCAAAATGCGCAGTTCCCGGCACTCCGGGTCCTGCGTTCCCTGCAGGGAACAGCCTTTTTCCCGCGCGTACTCGATATAGGTAAGTATCTCTTCGGTGATGCGCTCGCCCGGC
>NZ_JAILKR010000049.1 GCF_024693525.1 Selenomonas sp.
CATGGTATATTGCGCCCATTGCCCCACCTTGGCTTCGCCACCTTGCCAGGAATATTCCGTAATCCCATGGCAGGTCCCCCATTTAAGGCCTCCGGCACGCTCTACCACCATACGCATAAAGTAGGTGGCTCCCCAGCCCACCGATTTACCTCGTACCATCAGCGGATTATGACCCATTTCATTTTCATGAGCCAATCTCTCGACCTTAGCCCATACCATCCCGGTAAAGCCCTGCTCTGCCAACAAATCCGGAGCTGGCAGCACCTCTATATAATCCCCATAATGCTCCAGACAAACCTCAATATGTCCTCCCCGCTCCATAACTTTCGGGGTTCCATGCATAAGCGCCGTATGACCACAGCCAGATTTATCCTGTACTCGGGGAATAATGCGGATTCCCTTTTCGATGCGCACCTCCTTAGGCAATCTGTCAGCTAAGCTAATTTGATAATCTCCCCCTTGATCAAACTTGTATCGGAACTCAATATATTTTTTCTCGTGACCTCTGAAAAAAATATTCTTAGATTCCATCAACCGCTGATTTATATAAAAGGGAATCGAGGTATATATTTCATGATCTAGGTTATTGGTGGCCTCCACCCCCGCTATCACACAATCCGACATCCTGCCATGCCCTGCCTGCAGTCGCATGTGTGCAAAGGACAACTGGCTGGGTTCATAGACCAGCAACTTTAACTTTTGCCCACCGTACTCCAAGATGTGCTCCCCTGGCTGCCGAGCTTGATAGATAGCCGTTAACCGCCGTTTTTCCCCAGGTTCTAACAATACCGCCTGACTGCTTTCCTCACTACCAAAAAGATTCAGTACATGTTCCACTCCGTTGTCTGACAAAATCACCCGGGCATCTGCCACACCAGCCCTTTGATTATAGGCCTGCACACGCACCTCCACATGCCCGTTGTTATCCAAGCGGCGCAATTCTGCAGCCGTATATTCCACCTGTGGATGTGCCTGCTCAAGGCGCACGCAGTCTACTAACGCACTGCCACCATCTGGTGTATACCCATAGAGATTATAAACGATAGCATCAGCCGTAACATCCAGGACCCCATAGTTATTCCTGCCCATCGCTGTCACTTCGGGAAAATCTTCCAACAGTCTTCTTTCCCCATCACTGCGCGTCAACTGAACTTCTGGGTCCTGAGCACTCCCCTGGCAAACATAGACTGTCTTGGCGCCAATTGCAGGATCACTGGAAATGGCTTTCACATAATAATGCAAATGGCCGCCGATTACCAATTCGACCCCACACCTCTCTGCTAAAGGCACCAAATATTTATTATTAAAAGCATCGGTATAGGGATGATGCGCCACCAATATCCGCCACTTAGCATTACGCGCCTGGCTGCTTTGCAACTCATCCTCTAACCAGGCAAGTATTTCCGCTATATGCCGATGCTCCTTCTCCGGCAGCTGCACACCGGAATTAACTGCATTCATCTCCAACAACCCCCAGGGATTGCTATCGGCGAACAGGAAGAACGCCGGCCCTACAGCAAAGGAAAACACGCGTCCATCTGGCATCGCATGCAGTATTTTAGACTGGGGCCTAGCGAAGAAGCTATCGAAAAAAGGACCATCGTCGTGATTGCCAGGAATATAACAAACGGGCACTTCCCGAAGGATATCGGGAATTTTCTGGAACCAGTGACGAGCATAGTGCTCATGCTGATAGCCAGTTCCCGGAGGAATATCTCCGCCATGGATGATAAAGTCCGGTTTTTCCCGTCTGACAGCATCTGCAAACTGCGAAGCCGCATTAAACAAATGCGAATCCGATAAGGTAATGATATGCAGTGCCTGAGGTGACTCAGCTAACGAGCAGAAACTCCCCTGGGAAAGAATCTGCTCCTGACAACAAATCCGATAACTAACTTTAGTTTCCGGCGATAGCTCTGTGAGCTTCACCGTATATAGACACCCCCCATCGGCATTCTCCCGATATGACGGTTCCCGTTCAAATACTGCCGAAACCTTTCTCTCCCCAGTTTTGCTGTCATAATATACCGTGTAATTCCCCGGTCTTTCTGTTTCCCAAGCCAGCAAAACATGCGTTGCGGCCAGCCCCATTAGATAGGGGCCATTGCTTATCTTCATCTGCTGCTCCATAATTATCTGCCTCCATTACTTTGGCCTTGGCATAGCTGCCTTGTTCATAAATCTCCTTAATCCTTCTCGACTGTTGCCCAAAATCCTGCCTTAAGCTGCCGCGTGATGCGTTTCATGTACCTCTTCGCTTCTGTTTTTCTTTGCCCACAAGGTAGGTACGATAAGTAATGTCATCAACACTACTGAACCAATCCAAAAAGTGGTGATAGTACCGAACTGATAAGTAGTAACACCATCTACCACTACCTTAGCAGAATCCATCAACATGCCGTTTACAATATCCTGCAAAGCAGCACCACCATAAGCCAATAGGCCAATAACTCCCATAGCTGCACCTGTTGCTTTACGCGGGCAAAGGTCAACAGCCAGCAGTCCACCGACAAAGCAAAGAATGACCCCCAAACCAAAACCAAATACAGCGATACAAACTGCGGTTAACGTAGTATTTCCGGCAGGAACAAAGCAAACACCAATAATTCCCGCCAGCATGACCAAGCCAAACACAATCGTAGTAACAGAATGACGCGATTTAAAAATCTTGTCGGAAATGATTCCCGATAAGAAAGACCCTACGCCTCCCAAAATCGGCGACAAGGACATAATACTCCCCGCTGTAACCAGGTCCAATCCCTTAGCTTCCTGCAAGAAAATGACGCCCCAGCTGCTGATGGAATACCGCGAAATCCCCAGACAAATAGCCGCCGCTGCCAAAAGCCAAACATAAGGGTTTTTGATAACCATCATCTGGGCTTCTTTCGTTGAAACTTCCTGTTCCTTCTGTTCCTGAACAATCTCACCTTCGAATTCGTTGGCAGAGGGCAAACCATAAGACTCTGGCCGATCACGCATAAAGCGATACATGATGAAAGCCAGTACAATGCAGGCTACCCCGGGAAGAAAGAATGCAGCATGCCATCCAAAAGCTACGATTATCATGGCCGTTCCCAAATAAGTAGCACCTTCGCCTACATAATGGGCAATACTGAACACCCCATAATAGGTTGCCAGCTGACTCTTGGAAAACCATTGAGCCAAAGATACAATACAGGGCGCTGAACCCATGGACTGAAAGACACCATTGACAATCCACAGCGCCAAGAATACCCAATAGGCATTGCTAAAGCCCAAAATAGCATTGACGATAGCCGCTCCCAGCAGTCCTAAAGGAACGATTTTCTTGATATTACAATGGTCCGCAATAAAGCCGTTGGCACATTTACCAATGGCGATGGCTACCATCATACCTGCTCCCATGGCACCTAATTCCGTAGGGGTAAATCCCTCTTCAATCATAGGTTTTTTAGCCACGCCCAGTGTCATCCTCATCACATAGTACATGCCATAACCCAGAATCATCGCTGTGACAGCTTGAAGCCTGGCCGAGTGATACATCTTCTTAACCAGTTCCTCATCATGGATCCTTGGCTTATCCGGATTGGTCAGAAACCATTTGAACATAAGCACACTCTCCTTCTTTTTAATAACGGAATCCGCCAGTAATTCTTTTTCTTTTCTGAAAATACTGGCTTTTATGGTGATTTTTTAGTATAATGATTAGGTAAGTATTGAGTAAATGTTGTCCTACTCAACCACAACATAATCATTAACTACCTCTCGATGATTATTATATTACAATCGTTTCTGCTTATTCTTCATTATTTTGCTTTGTTTTTATTCCTATTACATATTCTTGCTATCATTGGAAAAGGACGATTTTATGGTAATGCTTACTTTTAAACCTGCAACGAATCCGGTATTTACATCAGAACAGAAGGTACAACTATCTTATCTCTGCCTCTTGTCCTCCGGCACTCTGCCATTGCCAGCAGATTGCTGTGATCAGGCAGAAATCCTCTTCATTATGAAGGGCAGCGGCACCTGCACCATCCACAACACTTCCCATCCGGTAAGCAGAGGCGATATTGTTCTCGTTAATCAGGGCTGCCTGCGTTCCTTTTCGCCCCAAAACGGCACCGCCACACGGGCCTTAGCACTAGGTTTTAAGCGTCTGCAGATTAAAGGATTACCTCCAGGACAGTTTCTCCCCTCAGAAGCCGTCCCCATCATCCACGCAGGGCACACCTATCCATTAATCGCCCAACTCCTTCAGCAGATAAAGAAAGTAATTACCAGTCTCCCTTCCCCACTTCATCAAGAAGCATGCAATCATCTAGCCCAGGCTCTGATACTGCTGATGTTGGAACAATATAATCACACTGCCGTTGCTAATCACGATTCTGCCTATACCTTAGGGCAACATATCAAAACCTATCTGGACAATCACTATCTAGAAGAACTTTCTCTGTCGCAAATTGCACAGAACCTACACATCAGCCCATACTATCTGTCACATATTTTCAAGGAATGCACGGGCTGTTCTCCCATGCAATATATCACTCAATTGCGTATCTCTGAAGCCCAGAATCTGTTGCTCTCCACGAAACAAAGCATCACCACCATAGCCATGCAATGCGGCTATAATAATTCCAACTACTTCCAGTCTGTCTTCAGCAAATTAGTAGGTATGCCACCTGGAAAATACCGCAGTACCTGGAAGCAGCCATAAAAAAGAAGGTGGACAAAATGCCAAAGCATTTTGTCCACCTTCTTTTTTATGATCATTTTCCTGCTACGGTCAAATGATCTTGGTTGACCAGTTTTCAATATTCCAAACCGAATCCACGATATCCTCATAAAAATCTGGTTCATGGGAAACCAACAAAACTGTTCCCTTATACTCTTTGATCGCCCGCTTGAGTTCTTTTTTGGCCTCCACATCCAAATGATTCGTAGGCTCGTCGAGAACCAGCAGATTGACTGGCTTCTGCATGATTTTGCAGAGACGGACCTTGGCCGCTTCACCACCCGAAAG
>NZ_JAILKR010000087.1 GCF_024693525.1 Selenomonas sp.
AGTTTTCCCACATTGATACGAGATGCCCCTTGGGAGTGCCGCGGGATGGCATGCAGATTGAGCGCTGCGCAGGCAGCTGCCAGCAGGGCATTTTTCCCTTGCTCTGGTGCCGCTCCGGCATGAGCAGGCTTTCCGGCAAAATGAATATCGTATTTACTCGTAGCCAGGAACCCCGTTACGTTGCAGGCAATCGTACCCGTGTGCTTCATCTTAAAACCGAAATGTGCCCCGAGCATGTAGTCCACATCGTCCACATCGCCATTTTCCACCATGGCTCTAGCCCCACGGACGCCTTCTTCTGCTGGCTGGAAGACAAGTTTTACGGTTCCTTTCAGCCTATCCTGGTGAGCGGCGAGAATCTCGGCCACAGCCAGGCCGACTGTGGTATGACCATCGTGACCACAGGCATGCATAGCCTGGCCGTGCAGAGAGCAGAATCCTTCTTGTTGCGGGAAATGATTGCTAGCCCTGGATTCCTGCACGTCGTTTGCGTCCATATCAAAACGCAAGGCAACCACAGGGCCATCCTCGCTGAATTTCTTCACAGCCACTATGCCCGTAAGGCCTCCAGTCATTTGCATGAGCCATTCTTTTTTCGCCCCTTCTTTTTCAGCACGCTGCATCTCTTCTGCCAGTTTTTCTGCAGATGGTACCCCCATCATCATATTGCGATCAATAGCCGCCTCTCCGAGTTTTAGTTCATATCCCAGCTCGGATAACCGCTCTGCCACCAGTGATGCAGTGCGGAACTCTGTCCAGCCTGGCTCTGGATGCTTATGTATATCACGCCGGCAGGATACCATTTTCTCCTGCATGTCTTTTACGGCAGTCTTTACCGCTTCTATCATCGTCTGCATGGTGATGCCTCCTCTAACGCCAAAGAAACGGTCAAACCAATATCGACCGTTTCTCACTGTTTATTTTCTTAAAACAATAACACAATCATGCCCGTAGCCAGTGCCGCAAGTATCGGCAGACCATTGCGTTTCGTTATCTCAATCGGGTTCACGCCTGCAATACCAGCACAAATAATCGTTGCTCCAGCAATCGGCGAAATCGTGCGGCCCAGTGTTCCGCCCAAAGTCGCCATGGAACCCATCTGCAACGAGGTCAGGCCGAAATCAGCAGCATGCGGCGTAATGGCCTCATTGAAAGCAAAAGTAGCCGCATCACCAGAACCTGTTACCAAGCCCAGCAAGAATGGCCCTACCGCCGCACAGAGTTTCACAATGGCAGGGTTATCCACCATGGCGGAGATAAAGGCCTTGACGAGGCCAATGGAGGTAAGACCAGCGACAAAGACACCAGCAGAAATGATGATACCGATAATCGAGCCATAAGCCTTGCCCATGCCTTCAAAAAAGGCTTTTCCTAAATCCGAGGGATTGGCCCGTGTCACAAGAATCGTGACAATCGCACCGATAATCATGGCATGCGGAACCCCCATCTTCAAAGCCGGAACGAGACCTGTAGACCCGACCAGCAGAATCAGAATTGGCAGAACCGGCATAAGTGCATAGAGCGGGTTGACGTGGAAATCTTCCTCAATTTCCAAGCCTTCTGCCACATAGCCCTGATCTTCTTTGAGGAAACGGGCCACTAAGGAAATACCAATCGTTGCCACGAGCAGCGAGGCTAAATTCGCCAGCATCTGGAATGAGATGACTTCCATGACATCGACCCCGGCGATTTTGGCGACAAAGGGGTTGTGCGCAAGGCCCGGATTCAACATGCTGCCATAGGTACCGCATTTGACTGCGGCAGCAGCCAGGGCCGGATGAACGCCAATGGACATGAGCAGCGGGATAAATATCGCACCAGCAGCGGCTGCCGTTCCCGCAGCACTTGGCAAGGCGATATTGACCAGATAGGTGCCGACTACCACGCCCGGTATCACGACCATACGGCCCTTGGCTAGCACTTTTGCCATCGCATTGATCAGATGCTTATCACACCCCGTAAACTTGACAGCCATCGCAAAGCCCATAACCGAGCAGACTGCCTGGATGAGTCCGCTATTGGTCATGCTTTTGGCAAAGGCATTGAGTGCTGCCATAGGAACACCGCCTATGCAGCACATCGCGATACCAGAACCTATCAAAACAATTCTGGCATCATACTTTTTGATCAAAAGATACACGGCCAAGCATGTGATCAACACACCAGCCGCCCACATGAGTTCAACCATTTCCCGCACCTCCAAATTCACAATTTCCAAGATAATTAAAAAATATTACTCCACAAGCATAACCCCCTGCAAAATTCATGTCAACATGTAAAGTATATGTATACAATATATCGGTTACTGTCTTATTTCACTACACCCGTTATTTTTATTTCTCTATCTGCATTATCAAGTACTAGCAAAAACAGTTTTCTTCTCCCCCATCTCCGTGTATAATGATATAGTAATTCACAAAAGGAGCTGAACGATTTGTATATCGAATATATCACCTTAGGCGCGGTGTTGCTGCTTAGTTATATCGGCCATAATATGACGGTCTTTTATGCGGCGGCCATTGTATTGGGGCTGAAGATTTTAGGACTTACGACGGCGCTCAATGCCTTGGGTTCCCAGGGGCTTAACTGGGGCATCATCATTTTGACGGCGGCGATTCTGGTGCCGATTGCCAATGGCACGATTACGATCCAGACCATGCTCGATGCGTTCCGCACCCATGCGGGCATCATCGCCATCGTGGCTGGTCTTTTGGCGGCGGTCGCTGGCGGCGGCGGCGTTGAGCTTTTGCAGAACAGTCCCGATGTCATCCCCGCGCTGATTATCGGCACGATGGCAGGCGTCCTATTATTCCACGGCGTAGCGGTCGGTCCGTTGATTGCAGGCGGCCTTACCTACTTCATCCTTTGGATTTTAAAGGCCATTCACTAAATAAACGATAACAAAACGGAGTCTCATACTTCTAAAAGTACAAGACTCCGTTTTGTCTTATAAGATTGATACCATCACATATGTCCTGTTTACCGTTCAGGTTTCTTATTGTATCCTAAGCAACTGCTCGCCCATCCGCTGACCATAAGTCATGAACAATTCCTTGAAACTCTCAATATCCTGGCTCATCCCCACCGGCCCCAGATGAATTACGGGCTTACCGCAAGCAGAGCCGCCAGAGTAGGTCATCATCCCCATGACCATCATAAATACCAGCATTTCCTGGATGGCATTTTCCGCGCCTCCGTGGATATACTGCTCCGTGGCATAAGCGCCACCGAGCTTGCCTGCCAGTTTCAGCTTGCCAGCATTGCTCTCCAGCCAGCTTTTCATTTTCGCGGTAACAGAAGCCATATACGTTGGCGAGCCAAAAACTACCAGCTGAGACTGCTGGATATACGCAAAATCTGCATCATCGATATTGAAGCATCTTACCTCGATTTCGCCAATGGATTTCAGTCCCTCAGCGATAAAGGCTGCGGCCTTCTCAGTCGTATGCGTCCTCGAA
>NZ_JAILKR010000007.1 GCF_024693525.1 Selenomonas sp.
TAGAATGCCGCCCTGTCACGGCGGAGGTCAGGGGTTCAAGTCCCCTTCGGGTCGCCATTTTGCCTTTGTAGCTCAGTTGGTAGAGCAGGGGACTGAAAATCCCCGTGTCAGTGGTTCGATTCCGCTCGAAGGCACCACTTAGGAGTTAAAGACCTTGTGTACGAATGTACCGGGGTCTTTTTGTGTATTATAATTCGATACGGGAGAGATGCGTATGGAAGCTTTGTTGGCTTCGTTTCTGATTGTTTTTCTTGCTGAAATGGGGGATAAGACGCAATTCCTCGTTATGGCATTTACCTCCAAATACGATTGGAAACAGGTCTTTGTGGGAATGTCCCTGGGAATCGTTGTGGTTCATTCCTTGGCGGTGGCCTTGGGAACCTTGGCCGGTGAGCTTATTCCGGCTAATCTCATGCAAATGTTGGCCTCGTTAATTTTTATCGGTTTCGGCGTTTGGACGCTGCGCGGCGACGATGAGGAGGAAGAAGAGGCACATGACTCGCGATTCGGGCCATTGCTGACGGTGGCTATGACCTTCGTCGTCGGGGAGATGGGCGATAAGACGCAGTTTGCGGCTATGACGATGGCCGCGCAATACGAGGGCGCCTGGCTGGCGGTGCTTTTGGGCGCTATTTGGGGAATGATTGTGGCTGACAGCCTGGGAATTTTGGCAGGTGCCTTGTTGCACCGCCGCCTGCCGGCCCGTCAAATGAGACTTTTGTCAGCGGCAATTTTTCTGCTGTTTGGTGTGGCTGGTCTAGTGAAAGCACTCTTCTAATTTGGCCGGTTTGCCTATGGCAAAATTTAAGCTTTGGCGTTATAATAAGCGATAGTATGGATTTCGATGTGACGAAAGGGAGATTTAGTAGTAATGGAACATTTTTCGACGTTGTTCTTGGAGTTTATTGCTTCTTGGGGCTATGTGGCAGTTGCCATCCTGATGGCGGCTGAGAATGCCTGCATACCGATTCCTAGCGAGCTGATTCTGGGATTCGCCGGTTACCTTATCTTTGCGGATCAGATGACTTTTGTTGGCGCTTTGACGGCAGGCATGGTCGGCGGTATGGCAGGTTCGATTTTTGCTTATGTCATTGGCCATAAGGGCGGACGTACCTTTGTGGATAAATACGGCCATTATTTCTTTGTCAAGAAGAGCCATGTGGATATTGCCCAGAACTGGTTTGATAAATACGGTCTTAAAGCGGTGTTCTTCAGCCGCATGCTGCCCGTAGTCCGCACCTTCATTTCCTTGCCGGCAGGTTTTGCCCATGTGGATATGAAAAAGTTTTTGGTGATGACCTTTGCTGGTTCCCTGCCTTGGACGGCTTTGATTTTGGCTGCGGGCATGATGCTTGGCAAGAGCTGGCAGATTATGCTGAGCTATGGTCATACGGCGAGCCTCATCTTTGTAGGTGTCTGTGCGGTGATCATTGCAGTTATGTACATTCGTCATCGCCAAAAAAAAAACGTTCGTGAGTGCGAGAAGCTCAGTGAGGATGCCGAATAAACGAAAATCCCATTTCCGGTTTGCGGAAATGGGATTTTCTGTTTATTTGAGCAGGAAAAACAGGAACGGGAAGATTGCCAACAAGAAGGCGGCTGTTGTTATGACAAAGGACGAGATGGTAAGGCCCACATTGAGTTCGTAGAGTTTTGCGGTGAGTACGGCATTGATGGCGGTGGGACAGAAGGCAAGCAGAATCAGCGTGCCCCGGAGGACGGGAGCCGTTACCAATAACTGTGTCAGTCCGACGAACAGCAGCGGGGTAAAGATAAAGCGCAAGGCAACGAGGCTACGCGTTTGCCGGGCATAATGACGTACTTGTTTGAAGTCAATCAAAAAGCCAACGGGCAGCATGGCAATCCAGGCGCCGATGTGGACGAGGCTTTGGAAGAGGGGGGCCAGGATGTCCGGGCGTTGGATGCCGGTAGCGTTGAGGGCAAAACCAGCTATCATGCCCACAAGGCTTAGTTGGTTAAGGGAGAAGAACATTGCGCGTAGGCTGTGAAGTCGGCTGGTTTTGCGGCGGGCTTCGGTATGTTTGAGATGATAATACTGTGCCAGTGGGAAGATGATAAGGCAGAGCAGGACGTTTTGGCAGGTGCCGATAAGCTGGGTATAGGCAAAGCCCTCTTCGTTGTAGAGAATAAAGGCACAGACGCCGCCGAGGGTGCCAAGGTTTGCCAGCATTGCGCTGGCGACGTAGGCGCCACGGTCAAGCAGGTTATCGATGCGGCGGGCAAATAACAGATAGCCAAGAATACCTGGTGTAAGGACCAGCAGAAATCCGAAAAACGGTATGAGCAGCAGGCTCCAGGACAGCGGCAGTACCCAGAAACTTAGCAGGGAAAGTACGGTGTAGACGCAGACCACGTTAAAGCGGATTACTTTGTTCATGGTATCGTCAGAAAGGAGCTGGTGCTTATGCAGATACCAGCCCACAATCAGTGGAAGCAGCAGGTCGGTAAAGACGAAAAAGATGCGCGGGTTTATACCGTCCAAATGGTTCACTTCTTTCTATAGAAATTTTTATAGTATAAATCCTAGCATCAAAAGCTGTTTCTGTAAATTGCGGCGGAAAAAAAGGGGAATCCGTGAAAATATCCTTGCTTTCCCTGCCGCTGCATGGTATAATTTTCTAGTCGTGAGACAAATAATGTTTTGAGTTGAAATAATATTTCAACCTCTGCTCCTGTGCGAGCAGGAGCCAAAGACCAAAGAGGGAGGTGATTTCGTGAGAAAGTACGAAGTCATATTTATCGTTAAGCCGATGGAAGAGGAAGCTACGAACGCTGTCATCGACAAGTTCACCAAGATCATCACGGAGAATGGTGGTACGATCGATAAAGAAGATCGTTGGGGTAAGAAACGTCTTGCCTATGAGATCAAAGACTGCACGGAGGGCTTCTATGAGCTGCTCTACGTTACGGCTGAACCGGCATGCGTTGCTGAGTGCGAGCGCGTAATGAAGATCACGGACGATGTCCTGAAGCACATGATCGTAAAATCTGAAGAAAACTAATATTCCATATGCCAGGGAGGTTTTGCCATGAATAAGGTTATTTTGGCCGGTCGGCTTACGCGTGACCCCGAGGTTCGCTACACGCAGAGCGGCAAAGCCGTGGCTTCGTTCACCGTTGCGGTGGATCGTCGCTTCGGCCGCAAAAATGCGGATAATAACCAGCCGACGGCGGATTTCATTCCGGTAGTTGTCTGGGAGAAACTCGCCGAGATTTGCGGGAATAACTTAATCAAGGGAAGCCAGGTGCTGGTCGAGGGTCGCTTGCAGGTCCGCACGTATGACGCGCAGGACGGTTCGAAGCGCTATGTGACCGAGGTTGTCGCCAATGAAGTTGAGTTCATGGGTTCGCGCCCGCAGCGCGAAGGCGGCTTCCAGCAGGGTGGATTTGCCCAGGGAGCTCCGGCTCCGGCAGCACCGGCGGATAATTCTTTTGGCCCGGCCATCCCTGACGAGGACATCCCATTTTGATAGGAGGGAATTACTTTGATGAGACGTGACAGAGGCAGAAGACCTCGTAGAAAAGTCTGCTCTTTCTGCGTAGACAAGGTCGAGCATATCGACTATAAAGACGTTGCAAAACTTCGCCGCTTCATTACGGAGCGTGGCAAGATTTTACCGCGTCGTATCTCCGGCAACTGCGCTAAACATCAGCGTCAGGTTACCGTTGCAATCAAACGTGCACGCAACATTGCGCTGCTGCCGTTTACTGCAGAGTAAGAGATTTTCAAGGTGTTGTACTAAAGGTACAGCACCTTTTTTCTATTAAGGATGTAGGAGAAGGAAGCTTTATGCAGAGTCAAATTGAGACGGCTATGCGGATTTTTACGGACCCGCGGCATTTCAAACTGCGACTTTTTCTCGAGGGCAATGTCATTGGTATTTTTACTGGTTTAGTCATTGCGCTGTTCCGCTATCTTTTGGAATTGTCGGAGCGGTATACACCGCTTCTCTATGGCTGGCTGCGGGATAATCCGGAGTGGATTCCTGGCTGGGGCGCTGTCTTGCTGGCTATTGGCTGGGTTCTTTACCGGATTGTTAAATGGGATGGCATGACCTCTGGGTCAGGTATCCCGCAAATCAAGGGAATTCTGATCGGTAAAATGGATATGAATTGGGCCCGGGTGCTGTTGCTGAAATTTACCGGTGCCGTGCTTGGAATCGGTGCTGGCCTTTCGCTGGGCCGTGAGGGCCCCAGCGTTCAGTTGGGCGCTTGTGTGGGGCAGGGGATAGGCCGGATGACGCATCGCTCCTTTGCAGAAAATCACTATATGCTGACGGCAGGCGCCGGTGCTGGTTTGGCGGCGGCCTTCAATGCCCCGCTGGCTGGTGTGATATTTTGCCTGGAAGAACTCACCAAGAATTTTTCCCCCTTTGTGCTCATGGGAGCTATTGCGGCTGCGGTAACGTCCACAACGGTCACCCAGTATTTTTTTGGCATGGAGCCAGTCTTCCATATGGGTGATATTCCCGTGGTTTCCACGGGCAGCATTTATATGCTGCTCATCCTTTTGGGGGCTTTTGTCGGAGTACTGGGGCTGGCGTTTAATCGCCTGCTGACACGGTCGCTGGATGGTTTTGCCACAGCGCCCGTGCCCGCCTGGTCAAAGTCCATGGTTCCGCTGCTTACCGCAGGGGTGCTGGGCTTTTGCCTGCCGGAGGTATTGGGCGGTGGCAGTCGATTGGTGGATTCCCTGGTGGTTACGGATTATTCCCTTTACTGGCTGCTGATTTTGCTGTTGGGAAAATTTTTCTTTACCATGCTTTGTTTTGGCTCGGGGGTTCCTGGAGGAATTTTCCTGCCGATGCTGGTGCTGGGAAGCGTTGGCGGTGCAATATTTGCCAAGCTGGCGGTTTTCTTTGGGGGCATGGAGCCAGTGTGGACGGTCAACTGCATTATCTTTGGCATGGCCGCCTACTTTGCCTCGGTGGTCAAATCCCCGGTTACCGGGGCCGTGCTGATTATGGAGATGACGGGGTCCTTTGACCACATGCTGGCCTTGATTCTCGTATCCATGACGGCCTATCTGGTGGCAGACCTCACCAATGGTGAGCCGGTCTACGACATGCTGCTGAATCGCAGCTTGGCACTTCAGGCAAAGCTTGCCAGTGCTATCAAACATCGCCGCATTATGAGCGAGGTCATCGTCGGCATGGGCAGCCAGCTCGATGGCGCTTGCATACGCGAAGTCAAGTGGCCTTCGGGCAGCCTTATTGTCAATGTCAGCCGCGCTGGAGAGGATTTGGCACCAAATGGAGGTCTTTGCTTGAAGGAAGGCGATTACCTGTATATTTTAAGCGACGATGTCCATAAGAGCAGCTTAGAGTTGCTGGCCGCGGAAAAGTCTACTTGATAATTTTAAATAGATTTAGTACAATAGTCGTACAACAAGAACAAACAATAAACACAGTTTCTAGGAAGATTATAGGAGTGATTGTCCGATGTTTTTGGAAGAACGCCAAGAGATTATTCTCAATATGCTTGCCCGTGACGGCAAGGTTCGTGTCCGCGAACTCAGCGAGAAGTTCAAGGTAACGGAAGACTGCATCCGCAAGGATTTGGGTGCCCTCGAGAAAAAGGGAAAACTCAAACGCACGTATGGTGGTGCTGTCCGCATTCGTGAAAACAGCCATATGGTTGAAGTCAGCAAACATCGCAACACGGATGTTGAGGCAAAACAGCGCATCGCTCAGGCTGCCGTAAAACTCATCCACGAGAAGGATATGGTATTCCTCGACATTTCCACCAGCAACCTGGCCATTGCTGAATTGCTGGTAAAGATGGATCAGGATATCACGGTAGTTACGAACATGATTGATATTCTCGTAGTCCTCGCCCGCAATCCGAAAATCCGCGTGGTATTTGCTGGCGGTAAAATCAACAAGAGCCGTGATGGTTTCTGGGGCGGCATGACCCTCGACTTCATCTCTCACCTCAAACCGGATATCGCTTTCGTCGGTGCCGTAGGCGTTGATGTCAAGGAGAACAGTGTTTCCACTTACGATATCGACGACGGTATCAACAAGGCATCCATCATCCGTCACAGTAAGAAGGCTTACGTTGTCGCTGAGGCACGCAAGCTCAGTACGGATGGCAACTACAACTACACGTCTCTGGACACGCTTTCCGGCTTGATTACGGATACGCTGCCGGCCCGGGACATTCAGGATGCAGCTGATTCTTACGGGGTTGAGATTATCCTGCCATGAAGATCTCATTTCCCGCACGATTGAGCTGGGAAAATTTTCATACGGTAATGCTGAAAGGACTGAAGGTATATGCATTTTACCTGGCAGTCCTTTCCCTTTTCCGGCTCGTTTTTATTTTTCTTTTGCAAAGTTATATGGGGCCTGCCAGCGGCATGGGCGATATCCTGCTGGCACTTTGGCGGGGAAGCCGTCTGTCGATGCAGACAGCGGGCTGTTTGGCACTGGTCAGTTTTCTGCCGGCCCTGTTTCTGCATTACCTATTGCCGAAGCTTGAATGGTTCAGTTGGCGCGTGCTGAATGGGCTGCTGCTAGCGATGCTGAGTATTCTCTATGTAGCCAGTTTCCCTTTTTACCGCCAATTCCGCATGAATTTCAATCAGATGATTTTTAACGGAGCCAACGATGATATCTATGCCCTGTTCATTACCATGATTCAGCAGTATTGGCTGCCCGTTCGTTTGGCAGGAGCCCTGCTGTTGGCCTATGGCCTATGGCGGCTGCTCATGGCATGGCTCAAGTGGACGCCGCTGGAAAATTTCCTGCGGTTGATGCGTCTGCCCTTGGTGGTGCGGCTGCTGGGACGGTTGGCGTTCCTGGCGGGTGTGTATGTATCGGTAATGCTGGGAATCTTTGGCGGCAGCCTTGGCTGGCAGACCGCTGTGGATTGGGAAAATGCCGGTGTGACGAAGGATGAATTCCTCAACGAGGCGATTTTGGACAACCCTCAGGCAGTTTATCGTGCCTGGAACCTAAACCACCGCATGCTGGCCTGCAATGGTTTGGATTTTACGGTGGAAGATATTCGCAGTCTGGCTGCACTGCTTTCGGGACGGCAGCCGGATAGCGATGATTTGGATGTTTATTTGCAGAAAATAGCTGGTGGGGCGCAGCTTGAGCAGCCTTCCCATGTCTTTGTGATTCTGTCGGAGAGCTTTGCCAACTGGCCGCTGCTCGATAAATACAAAAACATCCCGATTTCCCAGGGTATGCGTGCTCTGCTGGCAGAGGAGGATACGGACTATTGCCCGACTTTCCTGCCCAATGGTGCCAGCACTGTGTCGGCAGTTACCGGCGTGGTTACAGGCTTTGCCGATGCCAATCTGTACCTGACGACGATGCCGGAATCCTTTAAGGAGCCCTATGTGACCGCCAGCGCTCCGCAGATGGAGAAGCTAGGATATGCGACCAATTTCTGGTATGCGGGGCCTGCTACCTGGGAGCGAATCGGCGCCTTTACCCAGGCCCAGGGCTTTGATCATTTCTACAGCCGGGGCGATTTTGGCGATGTTCCAGGCAGTGTCTGGGGCTGTGAGGATGAATATCTCTATGACCAGGTATTAAAGGGCTTAAGTGATGCGCCGAGTTTCAATGTGATTCTCAATGCGTCGAATCATTCCCCGTATGATGTCGATGTGGAGGCGAAGGGCTTTGATAAAGAGGCGGTGCGGGCAACGCTGCCGCCAGAGGCGCAAAATGATGAAGAGCTTCTGCGGGAGCTGGGGCATTACTGGTATGCCGATAGGGAACTAGCTAGGTTCGTCAAAGCCGTCAAGGCAAAATATCCGGACAGCCTTATCGTCATCGTCGGGGACCATGGGGATCGGTATAATATCGATAAGACCCCATCGACCTATGAACGCTATGGCATTCCCTTTATCCTTACGGGCAAAGGTGTCCATAAAGGAACTTTGCTGGCAGATTCTGCTGGCAGCCAGATTGATATCATGCCGACGATTTTCGAGCTCATTGCCCCCAAGGGCTTTACCTACATGTCCGTGGGCTCAAGTCTCACAACGGGGAACCGCCGTGGCGTCAACTACGGTTTTTGGATTACCCGGAACGCGGTGGGCAAGGCCGATACGGTGCCGCTTTTGCCGGAGTCGTTAAATGGCGGGGAACCGCCTGTCATCGATGACCAGGCTATGCAGGACTACATCAATGCTGTGCGCAGCATTTCCTGGTGGCGTCCGAAATACGGCCCAATCCTCGATGCATCACGATTGGAAGGACGGGAGTGAGCCGATGATTTCTTTGGGCAATTGCAATCTGTGCCCGCGGCAGTGCGGGGTAGACCGGTCAGTGTCCGTTGGTTTTTGCGGTGCTGGAGCTAAGGCCCGCATTGCCTTGGTATCCCTTCATCCTTGGGAGGAACCTTGCCTGGTAGGGGATAAAGGTGCTGGCACGGTGTTTTTCTCCTATTGCAATCTTCGCTGCTGCTACTGCCAGAACCATGCTATCAGTCATGGAGGAAAGGGCGAGGAGGTAACGGATGAACGCCTGGCGGAGATTTTTTGCGAACAGCAGGCGCGGGGGGCGGCTACTCTTGACCTGGTTACCCCTACCCATTACGTGCCGCAGATTATTCACGGGTTGGACCTGGCGCGGGAAAGGGGCTTTTCCCTGCCGGTGGTCTATAATTCCGGCGCCTATGATTCGGTGGAGACCATTGAGGCTCTGCGCGGCTATGTGGATATTTTCCTGCCGGATTTGAAATATGTGGACGGGGAGTCGGCGGCGGAATATTCGCTGGCACCGGATTATTTTGAGAGGGCTGCCGATGCAATACGCCGTATGGTGGCGATTGCTGGCCCCATTCAGTTTGATGAAAGCGGACGTATGATCCGCGGGGTGCTGGTGCGTCATTTGGTTTTGCCGGGACATCGCCATGAGAGCATGAAGGCGCTGGATTGGTTATGGCAGGAATTTGGCAACGACATCCAGATCAGTTTGATGAATCAGTATACGCCCATGTACCGCGCGGCTGAGCATAAAGGTATGAACCGGAAACTCACTACGTTTGAATATGAGTCGGTGGTGGATCACGCGGTGGAGCTGGGGATTACCAATTGTTATGTTCAGCAGGGACAGACTGCGTCAGAAAAATTCGTGCCTAAGTTTAACGGTGCGGGTGTGAAACGAATATAGATACAGAAAAGCCATGCTGAAATAAATCAGCATGGCTTTTTCTAAATTACCGTTTGCAGGGGAGTAGTACCCAGTTCGTGTTCGAGGTAAGTCGCCGGCGGCGAGGGCCCCAGTACCAACGCTTCACCGGTGACAACCCGCTACAAGAAATTTTTGCCTTTTAATTAAGAGTTGGAAAACAGTTAAACGCGCTTCGCTTGGACGAAACTGCTTTTCCAACGAGAACGCCGGCAAAAATTTCTTGCTTCACGCGGAACGTCAAGGCTCCGCTTATGGTACTGGGGCCCCCGCCGCCTCGGTTAGAGCCGTCACGAATTGCTGCACCCTCGGAGGGTAGAGCCCTGCGAAACTTGCCACAGACTCAGCCGCCGCTAGGGGCAGTGCCATAAACGAAGCGTTTGATGTTTTCCGTGAAGAACGAAATTTTTATCCTCAACGCTCGTCGAAAAATTGCTATCGTTCAAGCGCAGCGCGTTTTGCAACTTTTTCGATGCTTAATTAAGGATAAAAATTTCGTTTAGGAAAACATCTCCCGTGGAGTGTTGGCACTGTCCCTAGCGGCGGCGAAGAGTTGCTTCGAATGAGACCTGCAAACTGTAATTTCACAGTCCCTTTTACAAGGCATATTTAGTGATTGGCCAACTGATAGATTTCGATGGCGGCCGCTTTGTCCAGAGGATGGAAGTTGCCGAGTTTTTTGGTGTCTTCAGCAGTAGCCATGTCCGCCAAGTATTCGATGCTTCGCTTGTCTTGGATGCCGATGCCGAGTTCGGTGAAGTTGGTGGGCATGTCCAGCGAGCGGAAATATTCGACCGTTTTTTCAATGCCGGCTTTAGCCTTCTCGGCGGTAGTGCCGGTGGTGATATTCCAGATGCGTTCTGCGTAGGTGGCAAAGCGCTCTGGGTCATCCTGCCATACATACTGTGCCCAGGCTGGCCAGATGGTGGTGAGCGATGCGCCGTGGGTGACGTCGAACTTGCCGCTGAGTTCGTGGCCCAGTTTGTGACAGGTGAAGTCTTTGCAGCGTCCGAGTTCCGTGAAGTTGCAGTGGGAAACACTGCCGCACCACATGATTTCGCTCATGGCATCGTAGTTGGTCTGATCTTCGACCGCAATTTTCGTCTGGGTGATGATGTTTTTCATAAGAGATTCGGCAACCATATCCGTGAAGGCATTTACTTCCTTGACGCTGGTGAAATAGCGCTCGAGGGTGTGCATGAGAATATCGCAGCTGCCGCAGACCAGTTGTTTTTTCGGAACCGTATAGGTAAGTTCCGGATTCATGAAGGCGATGGCTGGGCGGTTGAATGGCGTGTTAAGGCCTGCTTTTTTGCCGGTTTCCTCGTTGGTGATGACAGCAGAGTCGCTGGTTTCACTGCCGGCTGCTGCCAGTGTCAGGATGCTGGCTACAGGCATGGATTTAGTCAGTTTCGCGCGTCCGCTCCAGAAGTCCCAGACATCCGTGCCGGGGTTGGCAGTACCGTGGGCGATGGCCTTGGCTGAATCGATGACGCTGCCGCCGCCGATTGCTAGGATAAAATCGGCCTGGAAGGCCGTAGCCATGCGCACGCCTTGACGTACCAGGGAAAGGCGCGGATTAGGCTGGACGCCGCCCATAACCTGGAAGGCCAGTCCGGATGCCAGCAGGATGCGTTCGACTTTGGAAAGCAGACCGGATTTTACCACACTGCCGCCGCCGTAGAGGACGAAAATCCGGTTGGCGCCATAAGCGTGCAGTTTATCGGCAACTTGTTCTTCAGCACCGCGTCCAAAGACGATTTCTGTCGGGCATTTAAAATTGAAATTCTGCATGGAAGAACCTCCTTTTGGTTTACATTCGCTCTTAATTATAACGCTATTGGTTTAATTTTGCCAAATATAAAATTCACAGCTCCGTTTGTAATAGTGTTCACCAAAATTTGGCGAAGGTGTAGCCAAGGACAGGTCTTTCTGTTAAAATCTAGTCTTGTCGGCGTCGATTTTCTTTAGGAGATTGATGGGCTGGCAGGATTGAACGTATAGTAAGGAAAATGGAGAATTCTAAATGACTACAAAACGTGCAGAGATGCTCATGTTATTGGTGACCTTTTGCTGGGGTTCTTCTTATTTATTTATGAAGGAAGGACTGGCATCGATTGGTCCTTTCACACTGATTGCCTATCGGTTCCTCATTGCCTTTGCGGCTTCGGCTGTTTTTCTGGGAAAGGCTTGGTGCAGTGTCAGCTGGGAACTGCTGAAGGCCGGTTTTATTGTTGGTTCCATTGTGGTGGTATCCTTTGGTGCCATGGTTATTGGACTGGAGTCGACGACGACTTCCAACGCAGGCTTCATTACGAGTCTGATGGTAGTATTTATTCCCTTTGTGGAACGATACGTTTACCACCGTCCGCTACAGCGGGGGATTTTGGGAACATCGGCACTTTCCGTGATGGGAATTGGCTTTTTGACTCTCCACGATGGGCTGCACGTCAATCCGGGTGACCTTTTGTGTCTGGCTGGAGCAATGATAAATGCTGGGCAGGTTTGCTATATGAGCCGACTGCTTACAAGATTAGACCCACTGCAGTTGGGGGTTATCCAGTTTGGCGTAGCGGGAGTTTGGGGACTGTTGCTCTCGCTGCTGTTGGAGACGCCGGCGTTGCCGGCTGGTGGTTCCGGTTGGTTTGCGATGCTGTATTTGGGCCTTATCTGTTCGGCCTTTGGCTTTATTGCGCAAATGGTGGCCCAGAAGTATACCTCGGCGGAACGGGTGGGAATCCTCTTCTGCCTAGAGCCGGTTTTTGCAGCTATGATTGGCGTCATTTATCTTCATGAGCCCTTCAGCTTGAGCAGCTTTATTGGTGCAGTATTGGTATTGACCGGTGTAATCCTGTCGGGAAGAGTGGGGAAAAAACAGACTGCGGAAGCATGATCGGTCTATCTATAAAATACAAAAAGGAGTTCGTCCGCTTGTGGCGAACTCCTTTTTGTATAGCAGGATACTATCGGAGCTATATATGGAAAAATGGACAGAGAGGAAAGAGTGGTGTTTTTTGTATACATATATTTAATTTACATAAAAGCTGGATTTTTATACGAGTATCTGCTATGATGTAAAAGTGTATTGCAATTATACATAGTTTCTATGTATTTATGGCATATTAGTGTATTGGATGACCCAATGGTGTGTTGTTACTAGGAGGGACCCCGATGAAGTCAGAAATCACCATCAAGATGGGCAGATGCAAAGGCTGTGGAATCTGCGTTGCATTTTGTCCCAAACAGGTGCTGGCGCTCGATGAGCTCGGCAAGGTACAGGTAGCAAACGGCGATGCATGCATCGCCTGCGGTCAGTGCGAGCTGCGCTGCCCGGATTATGCAATTTTTGTGGATAAGGGGGCAGAGGCATGAGCAAGGCAAGATTAATGCAGGGGAATGAGGCTTGCGCAGAAGGTGCTATTGCCGCTGGTGTTCGTTTCTTTGCGGGGTATCCGATTACCCCGTCCACGGAAGTTGCGGAAACGATGGCAAAACTGTTGCCGAAGGTGGGCGGCAAGTTCGTCCAGATGGAAGATGAGATCGCCAGCATGGGTGCTATTCTTGGGGCTTCGCTGGCTGGACAGAAGGCTATGGATGCTACTTCCGGACCGGGCTTTTCGCTGAAGCAGGAACTTATTGGCTATGCAGCCTGCGCTGAGATTCCCTGCGTACTGGTCAACGTTCAGCGTGTCGGTCCCTCCACCGGCCAGCCAACGGCACCGTCTCAGGGGGATGTCATGCAGACCCGCTGGGGGACGCATGGCGATCATCCGGTTATTGCCCTCTCCCCGTGGAGCGTCCGCGAGACGTATGATGCGACGGTCATGGCGGTCAATTATGCGGAGCGTTTTCGTACGCCAGTGGTTCTGCTGATGGATGAGGTGGTCGGCCATCTTCGCGAAAAGGTAGAACTGCCGGAGGCAGGCGAGCTGGAACTCTATCCGCGACGCACGCCGAAAAAGACCCGGGCGGAGGGCTATCAGCCCTTTGAGCCGGATGAAGACCTCGTACCGAATGTTGCCGATTTTGGCACGGGTTACCGCATCCATGTGACGGGCCTTATCCATGATAATACAGGTTTTCCAGTGGGCAGCCCGGAGGTTACGGAAAATTCAATTCAGCGCTTGCATGAGAAAATTTCCCGCGTGGGAGAAGAAATCATCCATACGGAAGAATACTTCATGGAGGATGCGGAGTATGCTGTGGTCTCCTTTGGTGGCACGGCTCGTACGGCTTATGAGGCCGTGCAGAATGCCCGCAAGAAGGGGCACAAGGTCGGTCTTCTCCGACTTATGACCATTTGGCCTTTTGCCGATAAAGCCATTGAGCGGCTGGCGGCTAAGGTCAAGGGAATCATGGTGGCAGAGCTCAATTACGGCCAGATTGTCCACGAAGTCCGCCGGGCAGTCAATGGACAATGTAAGGTAGAACTTTGCGGCAAATACAATATGAAAGCTTTTGAGCCGGTCGAGATTGAGGCTGGTATCGATGCACTTTGCGGGGAGGCATAACCATGGAGAGAAGTTACGAAAAATATTTCCGTCAGAACCGTCTCCCGCACCTCTGGTGCCCGGGCTGCGGCAATGGAATTGCCATGAAGGCAATCGTCCAGGCCATCGAGAAAAAAGGCCTGTCCCAGGATAATACCGTTATTGTTTCGGGGATTGGCTGCTCGTCCCGCGCCTCGGGGTACATGGATTTTGATACGCTGCATACGGCTCATGGCCGTGCCATCCCGTTTGCTACGGGAATCAAGCTGGCCAATCCGGACCTCAATGTGGTGGTTATTACCGGCGATGGCGACTGCACGGCCATTGGCGGCAACCACTTTATTCATGGCTGCCGCCGCAACATCGATTTGACGGTGGTGCTTTTCAATAACAATATTTACGGCATGACTGGCGGTCAGGCTTCGCCGATGACGCCGCTGGGCAAGAAGGCCACTACTGCTCCCTATGGTTCGGTTGACCGTCCCTTTGATGCCTGCCATTTGGCTGAAGCTGCCGGGGCAACTTATGTCGCGCGTTCTACGGCTTTCCATGAGAAACATCTCGTGGATATGATTGCCGGCGGTTTCGAAAATAAAGGTTTTTCCTTTATCGAGGCACTGGTCCAGTGTCCGACGGCCTATGGCCGCAAGAACAAGCTGGGCAGTCCTGCCAATATGATGATGTGGATGCGTGACAATGCCGTGATGAAAGCGGCCTGGGATAAGCTGCCAGAGGATAAGAAGACTGGGGAGAAGTTCCCTATCGGCTGCTTCTACAAGGCAGAAGCACTAGATTACGATACAGCCTATGACCAGGTTATTGAGCGGGCAGGAGGTGCAGCAAAATGAGAAAACAGCTGAGATTATCCGGGTCCGGCGGACAGGGCGTCATTACAGCTGCCATCATTCTGGCGGAGGCTGCGGTTATGGAAGGGAAAGAGGCTGTCCAGTCCCAGTCCTATGGACCGGAGGCACGTGGCGGCGCCTCGAAGTCTGAGGTCATCATCGATGAGAGAAAGATTTTCCATCCGCATGTATTGGTGCCGGATCTGGTATTGGCCATGACGCAGAAGGCTGCGGATAAATACTACCAGGACCTCAATCCCGAGGGAATCTTGGTGCTGGATGACAGCCTGGTTCCAGAAACGCCGGACTTCCCGCAGGTCGTCCGCATACCGATTACGAAGCTGGCTATCGAAGAAGTTGGTAAGCCGCTCTTTGCGAATATCGTAGCACTGGGCGCTTTGGTTCATCTGACCGGAATCGTGTCCTTCGATACGATCAAGAAATCGGTGGCGGGCCGCGTTCCGCCACACACGGTAGAGCAGAATATGAAGGCTTTGCAGGTAGGCTGGGACGCAGCAGCGAAGGCATAAACATAACGGAAAAGACACCCCGTTGCTCCAAATGGGAGCTAACGGGGTGTCTTTTCCGTTATGATCCTGTTTTATATCCAGATGTGTTTCAGGCAAAGTACGACAAAGCAGACGATAGCTATGCCAAAGGTAAAGAATTCCACGCAGCGGATGGGATAGGCATAATGTAAAGGGATATCGATGACACGAGGAACATTGCTGGCGAGCAGTGACGTGGCAATGGAGACATAGAGCAGTACATTGACCACCGGGATGACCAGTGCCGTAGCAAAAGCGCGAATCAAGAGATAGATCGCAAAAGCGATAAAAAAATAAGCTAATTTGTCAGCGTGCAGGCGAACGTTCATATCATCACTTCCTTTATTATTATTTATGATAGTATTAATATTTCGCTCGCTATGAGGAAAATCCTGCCGCATTTCTTGATGCAGATAAGATTCTTTGCGATATTTTGCATTAACGAAAATGAAGCGTTGGCGTTATAATAAAAATATTGACTCAGAATCTGGGGCTTAGGAGGTAAATGGATATGCGGAGCTTTGGTGCGGCGGCAGGAATTATTTTGCTGTTGGTGATTTTTACGGCTTTGCCGGCAGGCTGCAGACGGACGGAGGAGGTCCAAAAGACGGTCATGGTCATGGATACCGTGGTAACGTTGACCGCGTCAGGAGAAAAGGCCGATGATGTCGTACGGGAAAGCATCGAACGCCTCAAGGAAATCGATGCGATGGCCAGCACGGAGGGCGAGCAGAGCGATTTAAAAAAGCTGGCGGATGCCGCTGGCGATGGGACCTGGATCCCGCTTCACCCGGAAGTGTTTCACATGCTGGAGGTATCGCAGGAATACAGTCAGCGCAGCAATGGCGCCTGGGATGTGACTGCGGGGCCGCTCGTAAAGCTTTGGGGCATAGGGACAGAGCGGGCAAAAGTACCAACTGCGGAGGAGCTGGCAAGCGCCAAGGCAAAAGTTGGCTGGCAGAAATTGGAATTGAACCCGGAAACACAGTGCGCGCGTTTGCGTGCGACGGGGATGGAACTTGACCTCGGCGGCATAGCTAAGGGATTTGCCGCTGATGAAGTTCGGAAGATTTATGAAAAATACGGCGTAAAAAATGGTCTAATAAATCTTGGGGCAAGCTCTATTTATGCATTGGGAGCAAATGCCAAAGGCGAGGCCTGGCGGGTAGGGATCCGCCATCCGCGCAGTGAGGAAAAGGATGATCGGCTGGCGGTAGTATCACTTTCCGATGCGGCGCTATCCACATCGGGAGATTATGAGCGCTTTTGGGAACAGGACGGTGTTCGCTACCATCATATACTTGACCCCAGGACGGGCAGACCAGCGGATAACGGCGCGGTCAGTGACACGATTGTGGTAGATGGCAGGTTGCCGGATGCTGGCATGATCGCGGACTTGTTGACCACTACAGTCTTTGTATTGGGGCCGGAAGCAGGGCAAAAATTCCTAGACAATCAGCCGCCGGAGGTGCGTGGTATGATTTGTGACCGTAAGTTACGTCTTTGGCCGGCACATGATTTCAAGGACTTCCTGCAGCAGGTTCAGCGAGATTTTTCGGTAATGGAATAGGAGATGGCGATTTATGAAAAATGATTTGAACGACAAATTGATGAAGTTGAAGGCATATTTGCAGGAATTAGGCAGTGTAATGGTGGCTTTTTCCGGCGGCGTTGACTCGACGTTTTTGCTGCGGGTGGCACATGAAACCCTGGGCGATAAGTGCGTAGCCGTTACTGCTGCTTCGGTATTTGTGCCGGGGCGTGATGTGGAGGAGGCAAAGGCGTTTGCCGAAAAAGAGGGCGTGCGGCATGTGATTAAAACGTTTGATGTCCTGGCCATTGAGGGCATTCGCATGAATCCGGAAGACCGATGCTACCGCTGCAAATATGCGCTGTTTCACCAGTTCAGGGAATTGGCTGAGCAAAATGGACTGGCCTATGTGGTGGATGGTTCCAATCGCGATGATGATGGCGATTACCGGCCGGGACGGCGGGCGTTAGGAGAGCTGGCGATAAAGAGCCCACTTTATTATGCGGGGATGACCAAGCAGGATATTCGTCAGCTGTCCGAAGAAATGGGGCTTCCTACCTGGAATAAACCGTCTTTTGCCTGCCTGGCATCCCGTTTCGTCTATGGGGAGGAGCTTTCGGCTGAGAAATTGGCAGAAGTCAATCGGGCGGAAGAATATCTCATGAGCAAGGGCGTCCGGCAATTCCGCGTGCGTCGTCATGGCAGCCTGGCCCGCATCGAATTGCTGCCCGAGGAAATCTGCCGCTTTATGGAGCCGGAGCTTCGTCGTGAAATCGCAGCCGCGTTCCAAGAAATTGGGTTTGACTATGTGACCATGGATTTGCAAGGATATCGGACAGGAAGCATGAATGAAAGCTTGAAGGTTGGGGGAAAATAAGTTGGCAAAAAGCAATCAGACTACCTTATGTTACATTGAACGCGCGGGAAAGTATCTCATGATGCACCGCGTGAAGAAAGAAAAGGATATCAACAAGGACAAATGGGTCGGTATCGGTGGCCATTTCGAGGCCGATGAATGCCCCGAGGAATGCTTGCTGCGTGAGTGTCGGGAAGAAACGAGTCTCAAGCTGACCGACTATAAATTGCGTGGCATCATCACCTTTATTTCCGACCGTTGGCAGACGGAGTACATGTTTCTCTATACGGCCACTGGTTTTGAAGGCGAAGTTGGCGAGTGCGACGAGGGAACCTTGGAATGGATTGACAAACGCAAAGTCTATGAACTCCCCGTTTGGGAAGGGGATAAGATTTTCTTCCGCCTGCTTGAAACGCGGCAGGACTGTTTTTCCTTAAAGCTTCGCTATGCGGGCGAAGCTCTGGTGGAAGTCCTTCTGGATGGCAAGACCGTCGATGGGGAAACGCTGATTTCTGGGACGAATTGAGTTATTTTTTATGTGCGTTTTTTTTTATTTCTTATTGCTATAAGCAGGAGAAGTTATCCGGAATGGCGAAATAGATAGAATAAGTATGAATCCCCCGGGGAGGGTAATTCTTTAGCTTTTCCTATAACTAGATTAATAATATCTATAGTGGCTATAAGCTATATATTATAGTTTTTTATTTTCTATAAGCGTATAATGAAAGTATCTTGTGGGGTGCCTTCTGCCGGCTGATATTGAGCCATCAGCCTGAGGGATTCAATATGCAAGTATCCATACGGATAATAATGAGGAGGTAAAAAAGTGGACAAACGGGAGAGTATGTGGGATTTATATCTCAAAAAAGGCATGAGCCGCCGCACGTTCGTCAAGAGCTGCGTCGCGCTGACGTCGCTAATGGGACTCAGCACAGATCAGGTATCGAAGGTCGTTGAGGCTGCGGAACAGAAACCGCTGCCGGTAGTCGTTTGGATTCATGGTCATGAGTGCACGGGGTGTGATGAATCGTTCATCCGTTCCGGTGCACCGCTGGCATCTGACTTGGTATTGAGCCAGATTGCTTTGGAGTATGACCATCTGCTGAGCGCTGCATCCGGTGCTCCGTTTGAAGCGCATCTTGAGGAGACTATTGAGAAGTATAAAGGCAACTATATCCTTTGCGTTGAGGGCGCTGCCTGCACGAAGGACAACGGGGTATACTGCATGTCCGGTGGGCATACCTTCACGCATCTGCTTCAGCATGCGGCTCAGAATGCGAAAGCAGTTATCGCGTATGGCACCTGTGCCGTGTCTGGCGGTATTCAGGCTGCTAAACCAAACCCGACGGGGTCTTCGGGTATCGGTTATTTCGCTGGTGGTACGCCGGTGGTGAATGTTCCGGGATGCCCGCCGATTCCAGAGGTCATGACCGGTGTTGTCATGCATGTCGCTCTGTTTGGCACGCTGCCGCCGCTCGATAGCGAAGGCCGTCCGAAACAGTTTTATGGCAACCGTATCCATGATACTTGCTATCGCCGTCCGTTCTTTGATGCCGGCATGTTCGCGGAAAGCTTCGATGATGCTGGGGCGAAAGCTGGCTGGTGCCTCTACAAGCTCGGCTGCCGTGGACCGGAGACGTACAACTCCTGCGGCAATTTGCGCTGGTTCCAGGGCATGAGTTATCCGATTCAGTCCGGTGCTCCTTGCATCGGCTGCTCCAACGCGCACTTCTGGGATGATGGTGCGATGACCGAGCGCCTGCCGAAATTCGGCCAGCCGATCGGTGATGTCGATAAGATCGGCGCAGCCATGGCTGCCGCTACGGCAGTCGGTGTAGTCGGTCATGCCGCTGCAAGCGTTGTTCAGAAGAAAAAACGCATTGCTGATGAAAAGAAGAACGAGGGAGCAGGTGAAGAATAAATGAAACATGTAGTAGTAGACCCGGTAACCCGTATCGAAGGTCATCTTCGCGTCGAGGTTCAGGTAGATGAAGCAACGGGCAAAGTAACCGATGCCCTTTCGTCTGGTACGGCATGGCGTGGCCTTGAGCTCGTCATGAAGGATCGTGACCCGCGTGATGCTTGGGCATATATCCAGCGCATTTGCGGTGTCTGCACGACGGCGCATGCACTGGGATCCGTTCGGGCGGTTGAAGATGCCCTGGGCATTGCGATTCCGAAAAATGCGAACTATATTCGCAACATCATGGCGGCAACGCTGACGGTACAGGACCATATCGTTCATTTCTACCATCTGCATGCCCTTGACTGGGTCAGCCCGCTTGAGGCAGCGGCTGCGGATCCGATTGCTACGGCTAATCTGCAGAATACGGTATTAAACACCTACAAGCTGCCGTTCCGTGCGCCAGGCACGTCGGTAACGGAGGCATTTGAGCATGATTTCCCGGCTGCTACGCCGCAGTATTTTGCGCAGATCCAGGAAAAGGTCAAGGCCATCGTTGCGAGTGGTCAGCTCGGTATTTTCTCGGCCAACTGGTGGGATCATCCGGATTACAAACTGCTGCCGCCTGAGGTTCATCTCATGGCTGTGGCTCATTATCTTGAGATGCTTGATAAGCAGCGTGAACTCGTTACGCCGCATGTTATTTTCGGTGGTAAGAATCCGCATCCGCACTATGTTGTCGGCGGTATGCCGTGTTCTATTTCCCTGGATGATGGCAATGCGCCAATTAATACGGCTCGTCTCGACATCGTCGATCGTGCCATCAACATGGGCCGTACGCTCGTCAATAACTACTACCTGCCGGATCTTTTGGCTGTCGGCGCTGCCTATGTCAAAGCCGGCCGTGTAGATGGTGGTGGTATGGCCAAAGAGCGTGTCCTTGGCTATGGTGCTTATCCGGAAGAGCCGTTCAATGGCACCACCAATGGTGGTTTCTTCAAAAATCTCCTGATTCGCTGCAATGGTGTGGTTGAGGACTTCGGAAAGGGTCTTGAGGCTGCGAAAGTATTTGAAATCAATGCAGAAGATGTTCAGGACCCGAAGGTGTTCACCGAGGGCGTCGAGCATTCCTGGTACGAGTATCCGGAGAAGAGCGAGAAGGACCTCAATCCGTGGGATGGTATTACGTCCCCGAAATATACGGGCCCGAAAGAGGGTACGGATACGGATTGGAAGGCTCTCAACGAGCAGGGTAAATATTCCTGGCTCAAGACGCCGAAATGGAAAGGCAAACTCTGTGAGGTCGGTCCGCTGGCTCGCTATATCATCGTTTACACGAAGGCGAAGAAGGGCCTCTTGGGGCAGCTGACGTGGGCAGAGCAGATGATGATGGATCAGATCGATGCCGTATCCAAGGTGCTGAACCTGGCACCGGAAGTATGGCTGCCGACGATGGTTGGCCGTACGGCTGCCCGCGCACTCGACTGCCAGCTGCATGCAGAAATCAATAAATACTTCTTCGATAAACTTATCGCCAATCTCAAGACTGGTGATACCAAAGTCGCTACGAGCGAGAAATGGGATCCGTCCACTTGGCCGAAAGAGTGCAAGGGTGTCGGCCTCTACGAGGCTCCGCGCGGCGCACTGTCCCACTACATTTCCATTAAGGATGGCAAGACAGACAACTACCAGTGTATCGTTCCGACGACTTGGAGCGCTTGTCCGCGTGATGACAAAGCCGGACATGGTGCCTACGAGAAGGCTATGATGGATACAACGGTCAAAGTACCGGATAAACCGCTGGAGATTGTCAAAGTCATCCGTTCCTTCGACCCATGCATGGCTTGTGCTACGCATATGTTCAATGCCAAAGGCGAGAAGATCAACGTCATTACCACGGATCCGTATTCTGGCACGCACGTTGAGAAATAAGCCGGATACCGGATGGAAAGGAAGGGAACAGTAGAATGAAAGAAGAAAAACGTAAAATCTACTACCTGTTCAGTCCGTATTTGCGGATTTTCCATTGGATTATGGTGCTGGCTATCGTCGTGCTGTTCATCACAGGTTTGCTGGTCACAAAACCGGTGACTGTGTTGGGCATTGAACCGACCTACACATCCATGTCCATGGACTGGGTAAGAAATATCCACTTTATTGCGGCGTTTGCCTTCTGTGCAGCGTTTATCCTGCGCATTTATGGCTTCATCGTGAATAAGGGAGATCGTCTTTTCCCACGCGTATGGGAAGGTCATTTCTACAGTGAAACCATTGATGTGGCACTTCACTACATGCTTTTGAAACCGAGTCATGCTCCGTTTTTGCGCAACCCGCTGGCACGATCCTCGTATGCCGGCCTCTACGCAATGGTACTGGTGGAGATCCTCACGGGCTTTGCTATGTACTATATGACGGAACCGTCGGAAATCGGCGGCATGCTTTTCGGCTGGGTCAATGTGGTCCTGGGCGGTGAGATGATGACCCATTGGGTACATCATATCGTCGCATGGCTCATCATCCTCTTTGCCATCGGTCATGTCTACATGGTACTGCGGGCAGATATCATGGAGGCCGAGGGCGAAGCTTCGTCGATGTTCTCTGGGGTGAAATTCCTGGAGCATGTTCCGAAGGATGCCAATGAGGTAGAACCGCCGAAAGAGGCAAAATAAAACGTAACCTATCAGTCAGATAAAAGGAGAATCAGATTATGTGTAAAGAATGCGGCTGTGGGGAGACAAACGGCAACACGCGTCTCCAGTTCTTTGTAAAAGGCTATACGGAAGAAAATGCCAAAGAAGTCGAGAAGGCTCTGTTGGGGCTTCCGGGTGTGCTCTTTGTCCATATCCATGCACATGATGGCGAAACGGTGGTAGATTATGCACCGGCCAAGACAAAGCTCATGGATATTATCGGCGTATTCAGCGCACGTGGTCTTGAGGCTGCTTTGTAATTGATGCGTTAGTATGAGGGGGACCGCTGCTATAATGCGGCGGTCCCTTTGTTATGTACAGATAGGCTGCAGGAGGCCTTGAGGTGCAGGAGGAAAAACTATGCATGAAATGGCGCTGGCTGAGGGGATTTTGGATATTGCCCTGGATTATGCAAAACAGAATGAGGCCAAGCGGATAGCTGAGGTCGGCCTGCTGATCGGCGAAATGTCCGGTGTGGAGCAGGAATCGCTACGGTTTTCGTTTGAAATGCTGGTGAAGGGGACGATTGCCGAGGGAGCAAAACTGGTCATCAAGAATGTTCCCCTCATGGGGAAATGCAGCAAATGCGGCAAAGAGTTCCACATTGAGCATTATGATTTTTGGTGTCCGGAATGTAAAGACGGGGTCCTGACGACGATTTCCGGTCGTGAGATGAAAGTAGAGTATTTGGAGGTGGACTAACATGGCAGAGATTCAGGTCATGAAAAATATTTTGGGAGAGAACGACCGCATTGCGGCGGAAAACCAGGCGATGTTTGCCGCCAAGGGCGTATATGTTGTCAATCTGATGGGATCGCCGGGGGCCGGTAAGACATCGGTGCTCGAAAAGACGATGGAAAAGCTCAAAGATGAGCTCAAGATGGCTGTCATTGAGGGGGATCTCTTCACCAGCAAAGATGCGGACCGCATTGAGCGGCATGGGGTTCCCGTCATCCAAATAAACACTGCTGGCGGCTGTCATCTGGATGCCCCTATGGTGCAGAAGGTTGCTAAGCAGATGGATCTTGATAATTTGGATTTGCTGATTGTCGAAAACGTTGGCAATCTGGTATGTCCCGCAGAGTTTGCCGTCGGTGAGGACGACAAGGCGGTGGTATTGTCGATTACCGAAGGCGATGACAAACCACTGAAATATCCGTTGATCTTCAAGGAATCGGCCATTGCCCTGCTGAATAAAGTCGATATTCTGCCCTATTGCAATTTCGACATGGAGTCGGCCAAGGAGGATATTACCACCCTTCATCCCGGGATGAAGGTGCTGGAGGTTTCCTGCACGACGGAGCAGGGGATCGATGCATGGTGTGCGTGGTTGAAAGAAAAAGTGGCGGGGAAGAAAAATGGCTGATGTATTTGGAAACGGCTCGGAACGAGTTTCGAGCATTGACAACGTCCTGCACCGGTCGGAAGTAACGGTTCTTGGGGTAGGCAATGTAATCCTGCGGGATGAAGGATTTGGCGTTCGGGTGGTGGAATATCTCGATGCCCACTATGAATTCCCGGAAAACGTCCAGTTGGTGGATGGCGGTACCCTGGGGATTGAGCTTACCCAGTATGTAACCGGAACCAATAAACTCTTGGTCATTGATTCTATCAATGGCGGGGCGGACCCGGGAACGATGTTCTGCTTCCACAACGACAATGTCATGGAGCATTTTCAGGACAAATTGTCGGCCCATGAAGTGGGAATACAGGACGTCTTAGGACTGTTGACGGTGACAGGCCATAAGATTCCCGAGGTAATCGTGATCGGTGCCCAGCCCTTTGACCTGGAGGCTGGCGTGGAGTTATCCGCCGGTATGCAGAAGCTGCTGCCTCAGGTGGTGGAAACAGCTCTGGAAAAACTTCGCGGCTGGGGAATCGAGCCGGTGAAAAAGAAAGTTCCCGATGCGATGGATTTCGGCGTCGTAGCGGAAGAGGTTATCAGGACTAGAGGATAAGGAGCGGTAATATGTGTCTTGCAGTACCAGCAAAAGTGCTTGAAATAGAAAATGCCATTGGCAAGGTTGAGATTTCGGGGGTCAGCCGTGAAGTTTCCATGATGCTGCTGCCAGAGGCCAAGGTCGGGGATTTTGTTCTCGTACATGCGGGGTTTGCCATGCAGATTGTCGATGAGAAGGACGCGGAGGAAACCAATGCACTGTTGGCAGAAATGAATGGTGCGCCACGAACTGTAGCTTCGCTAGAGGAGTCGGTGGCTCATGAATAAGAAAGAGGAACGTGAACTGGCGCAAAGGCTGGTAGCAGAAATCAAAACAATGGCTGATGAGGTGGGACGTAAACTCCGTTTTATGGAGGTCTGCGGTACCCATACGGTTTCGATTTTCCGGGCGGGCATTCGCCAATTGCTGCCGGACAATGTGGAGCTTGTTTCAGGGCCTGGATGTCCCGTATGTGTGACGCCTGATGACTACATGGATAAGGCCATTGCCTATGCCCAGCATCCAGAGGTCATCATCACGACCTTTGGCGATATGCTGAAGGTTCCAGGGACGAAGTCCAGCCTGGGGGAAGCTAAGACCAATGGTGCGGATATACGCATTGTGTATTCCCCGCTGGATTCGATCCCGATAGCAAGGGAAAATCCGGACAAGAAGGTAGTATTCCTGGCGGTCGGCTTTGAGACGACGGCGCCAACGGCGGCGGCTACCGTTCTGGCTGCTGAGCAGCAGGGCATAAAGAATCTCTTCATGTTGTCGGCGCAAAAACTCGTGCCGCCGGTCATGGAGGTGCTGCTCAGTGACAAGCAGGTGCATGTGGATGGCTTTATCCTGCCGGGACATGTTTCCGTGGTGACAGGGACGGGAATCTACGAGCCCATCGTCGCGAAGTATCATGTACCGGGTGTGGTTACGGGGTTTGAACCGTTACAGATTCTGCGTGCCCTTTACCGGCTGGTCAAGCAGGTAAAGAGCGGGGAAGCAAAAGTGGAAAATGAATACGAGGCCGTTGTACGGCCGGAGGGGAATCTGGTATCCCAGCGCATTACGGATACGGTTTATGAACCGGTAGATACGGGCTGGCGCGGCATGGGCGTTGTGCCTTTATCGGGGCTCAAGATGCGGGAGGCGTATAAGTCCTACGATATTGAAGAGGTCATGCCGCTGGCGGTGGCAGAGCTCCCGGCGCCAAAGAAGACGGCCTGCCGCTGTGGCGAAGTGCTCCGCGGAATCGTGACGCCGCTGCAGTGCCCGCTGTTTGCCAAAGCCTGCGTGCCGACCCATGCAATCGGACCATGCATGGTTTCGGTTGAGGGGGTATGTGCCGCTTGGTACAAATATGGTCAGGGGAGATTCGAATATGGTAAGTGATAAAGTAACGCTGGCCCATGGTGCTGGCGGTAAATTAAGTCAGGAACTCATGGAAGAAGTCATTTTGCCGGCCTACGGCAATCCGCTGCTCAATGAGCTCCACGATGGAGCGCAGGTGCAGATGGGCGGTCAGGTAGCTTTTACGACGGATTCTTATGTGGTACAGCCGCTCTTTTTTGCTGGAGGCAATATCGGCAAACTGGCGGTATGCGGTACGGTCAACGACCTTTCGATGACCGGGGCGGTGCCCCGCTATCTGTCGGCTGGCCTTATCATCGAGGAAGGCTTTCCGGTAAAAGACCTCAAAGAGATCGTGGCAACGATGCGCAAGATGGCCGATGAAGCCGGCATCTACATCGTTACGGGGGATACGAAGGTGGTGGAAAAGGGCAAAGCCGATGGCATCTTTATCAATACGGCTGGTATCGGTGACGTCATCCGTGGAACCCATATTTCGCCCCATAATGTCAAGCCGGGCATGAAGGTAATCCTGTCGGGCTATATCGGCGACCATGCGGCGGCAATCCTGGCTGGCCGTCATGGCCTTACCCTTCCCGATACGGTCAAGACCGACTGCGCACCGCTCTGTCATATGACTAAGGCGATGCTGTCGGCAGTTCCCGACATCGCCGTGCTGCGTGACCCGACCCGCGGCGGCGTGGCGGCGGTGCTCAATGAGATTGCCGAAGCCTCGGATTGTGGCATTCTCATCGATGAGGAGGCATTGCCGATTCACGATGAGGTTCAAGGTGTTTGCGATATCCTCGGCTTTGATCCGCTTTACTTGGCCAATGAAGGAAAATGTGTGGCCTTTGTGCCGGCGGATAAGGCCCAAGAGGTGGTGGATATCATGCGGGCCCACAAATACGGCTGCGACGCGCGTATTATTGGTGAAGTCACGGATACGGCCAAGGGCCAGGTGGGCTTGCGCACGGCCATCGGTGGTATCCGCGTAGTGGATATGCCCTTGGGGAACATTGTCCCGCGCATCTGCTGATTTAGAATTCCGTTAAATTGCTTGCACTGGATGGTGTCCTACCTTATAATAATAACCGTTTATACGAGTTATGGTTATAAAAGGAAGCGAAGCCTATGCAAATAAAACGCTTTTTGCCCCTTTGCCTGCTGGCACTGCTCATGCTCAGCAGTTTTTGCCAGGCCGAGGAGAATATGCAGTTTGTCGATGCGGATGGTGGCACCGGCTATTATGTGGATGTGAACTCCATCGCTTTTTCGGAGGTCACGGAGAAGGTCTATCCCGAGCCGATTCTGTCGGATGACCCGGCTAAACCGCCGGTGATTTTGCCGCCTCAGGAAGAAACCCGTGAGATTATCACGGCGCGCATTGCCGTGGTCAAGGCCTATACCAATAGGCGGTATCTTCAGTATGTGAAATTTGACCCTGCCCGCAGTGTGTATCAGATTTTAGCATCGAAGACCCAGCAGTATGATACGCGTAAGCAGCTGGAGAAAAGCGATACGCCGCAGCCCGTGATGAAGTATGGTCCGGAGTCTGCGTATCGGTCCATTGTCGATTTCATTTATGAGCAGAAAAAGTAATAGGATAAAAAAGCCTTCCTCCGCTGGGGAAGGCTTGTCGCATAAAGAGGGATGATTATGACGGAACAGGCAGCACTAAAAAAACGGACAGCTTATTTTTCGATTGTATCCAACACCATACTGGTGATTTTGAAATTAATCGTCGGCATCTATGTGGGCGCTGTGAGTCTGGTATCGGAGGCTTTGCATTCCGGGGTGGATTTGGTGGCGGCCCTCATTGCCTTTTGGGCGATAAAAAAGTCGCTGGTACCGCCGGATGAAGAGCATGACTACGGTCATGGCAAATATGAAAATCTTTCGGCAGCCGTGGAAGCTTTGCTGATTGTTGGTGCGGCGGGCGGCATCCTGTATGAATCGGTGCTGAAATTCCAGGAGGCTGAAGTGCCTGAGAGCTTGGAATACGGTATCGCCATCATGGTGGTGTCCATTGTGGTGAATGTATTGGTATCACGGCGGTTGATTTACGTGGCGAAACTCACGGGGTCCCAGGCGTTGGAAGCCGACGGCCTGCATCTGCAGTCCGATGTATGGACCTCGGTGGGCGTACTTGTCGGTTTGGCCTTGATGCAGCTTACAGGCTGGGCTTGGCTCGACTCGGTCATAGCTATCTTTGTTGCGGGCATCATCTTTCGGGCCGGCTGGCGCATGGTTATGGAGTCGGCTATGGAGCTTACCGATGCCAGCCTGCCGGAGGAACAGGAGAACCATATCATTGCGATTATCGAAAGCGTTCCTGAGGTGGAGAGCTGTCATTGTCTGCGAACGCGGAAATCGGGCTCTTATAAGCTGCTGGATGTTCACGTACTCTTCGACGGCAATATGCATCTTTCCCGGGTCCACGCTGTTTGTGACGAGCTGGAAGAAAAGATCCGTGCCGAGCTCGGTACCTTTGATATCCTGATCCATCCGGAACCTGCCGGGGCGCACGATCCGGAGACCAAATCGAGTCAATATGAAGATTCGCATCGGCGGAGCGAAGAATAAGATTTCCTTAATCTGTATTTCAGCAGGATTTCAAGTATTGCAAGAATTTTTATGGTACAATAAGGAACATAGTCAAATAATGAAACGGAGGAGATTAAACATGAAATTCCGGAAATTGTGCAGTGTCTTCCTTAGCACGATTATGCTGGCATCGTCGGTAAGCATGGCGGCGGCAGCTACCCCGGCAACGGTTCAGGATAAACTGGCCGCAATCGAGAAGGACACCTATGGTACGGAGCAGACTGGTGCGCTGACCGACCGCATCAATAAATTGGAGAAAGATTATACTGGCACGCATCGCACGGGCAGCATGATGACCCGCGTCGATGCCATCTATGATGAGCTTTACACCAATAATGGCAGAACGTCGGTTATGGCAGACCTCAATGCAATCGAGTGGAATGTCGATCATAAGGTCAGCATGAATTCGGTAGAAAAGCGCATTGCCGATATGGAGATGGCGATTAGCGGTAAGACTTCCGAGGGCACGTACCAGAAACGCATTTCCAACTTGTCTAAAGTTTCCTTTGGAACCGAGACGCTGCCCATCGCGCAGGTAGAGGTGCCGGCCAACACGCTGATCAAAGTGGCACTGGTTGACCCGGTGAACTCCAAAGAACTCAAAAAGGGCGATACGGTGCGCTTCCAGGTAGCAAGCGACGTTATTGTCAACAACCGCTTGGTCTTTGCCAAGGGTGAGCCGGGCGAGGGCGTGGTCACGAAAGTGAAACAGGCGAAGAACTTTGGCCGCAACGCGGAAGTTCAGATTGACTTCAAAAAGACCAAGGCAATCGACGGTACTTATGTCGAGACGCTTATCGGTGAGGAATCCAAGAAAGAGATGAAGAATATGGCTATGGCTGCGGGTGCCAGCCTGGCTGGTATCGCGGTGCTAGGACCAATCGGCATCATCGGCGGTGCTTTCATCAACGGCAAGAACATCGAGCTGCCGGAAGGTACGGAGTTCTACGTGCAGACGAAGTCGGATACGGTTCTCTACGGTGTGGCAACGACGGTTCAGTAAAAACAAATAAAACGTATCAGCCTTCCTCTTTTGGGAAGGCTGATATTGCTTTTGAATGGGCCGGGATTTTGTCTGTCGACAAAATCTCGGCAATGGCGTTATAATAGTAAAGTTAAAGCGATTTGTTGGTTTTAGCTAGAGATTATACAGAAGGAGCACCTTTTGATGAATAGAGAGAAGAAAATCCTGGCGGGTCTTATGGCGGCGGCTGTGGTAATGCCGGCAGCTTCCGGTACCGTATCGGCGAAAACCTATCATGCGGATTCGGATACGGGAATCCAGGTTTTGGATTACATCGAAAACGAGCATCGGCAGGCGCGCAAGAACCGCTTGACGGATGAGCAGAAAAAACTGCTGGCCGATGCCAAGGAAATGGAAAAACACCTGCGTCATCCGCTGGATAAGACGAAACCGTCACCTGTTGCCTTTGAGGGCGACGACCTCACCTATGATGAGCGCGACGGCAGCTTTATCGCCAAGGGCAAGGTCGACATCCTGCAGCTGGATGCCCATCGCTTTCAGGGCGAGAATGTCACAGGCAATGTAAAGACCCAGGATATCGAGATTCCCGAGAAGGCGCATGTCCTGCAGATGACGCCGGGGCAGATGCGGATTACCCTCGATGGATATAAGGCACACTATAACTATGGCAAAAAGACGGGGTCGATGGTAGATGTCAAGGGCAAGGCGGATGCGCATTTTATCACGGCGAAGCGCTTTGAATTTTATCCGGATCATTTCATCGCCTATGATGCCACGGAGACGGAGTGCAGTGCGAAGAAGCCGGATTATCATTTCGCTGCAAAGAAAATCACCATTTACCCGCAGCAGAAAATGATGATGGATAATGTCAAGCTCTATCTCAAAGGGACGCCGATTTTTTCGCGCAAACACTATGAGAAAGACATTACTCCGGGCGCAGCGGGAAAAGAGAACTTCCTGCCGCGAATCGGTTATAACAACGATGATAAATTGTACCTCCGATGGGATTTGGAATTCCCGTTGCAGAAAAATCTGAGTGCCAATGCCAATGTGCTGGTAACTGCCGCTGACGGTTGGCGCAGCAATTACGATTTGACCTTCAACAATGGGTATCTGCGCACGGGCGTAGCTTATGGCTATTTTGAAGACAATGATGATCGCTGGCTCAAGAAGGAGCCGTCGTATTTTCTGCGCTATACCGACCATCTGGCCGGAACACATTTTACCTATAATGTGGGAGGCGAGTATGGCCGCTGGTATGAAAATGGAATCCACAGCAATCATGGCGAGTACGGGGCAGGCCTTGGCTATGATCCGATCAAGTTCCATCGCTATACCCTGTACCTGGATACGGGCTACACCATTACGCGTGAGTCCTATGATGATTCGAGAGTATCAGGCATGAAGGGATCCGCCGTATTGACGAAGGACTTCAATGATCGTTGGGCGGCTTATACGGGCTACCACTATGATAAGAAGAACTCCCAGAATACGCTCTTTAACTACGATACCGATGATTTCAGCAAGAAGCTGCAGAGCGGTTTCAGCTATCGTATCGATGACCGGAATCGTCTGGCCGTTGGCACGAAGTACGACCTTGACCATAGCAAATGGAAGAATGTCGACTATTACTGGTTCCACGACCTGCACTGCTCGGAAATCATCCTGCGGTACAAGTCTATGTCGAACCGCTGGAGTGTCCGTTGGCAGTTTACGCCGTGGTAATTCCCTAGACCGCGAAAATATTTCCGAAGAAGGTTTAATACGATGAAAAAAGAACTAGAACCTATCCTTGAGGAAATTCAAGGCAAGAATATCCTGGTTATTGGCGACATGGTTGCCGACATATATCTTGATGGGCGCATTTCCCGGATTTCCCGGGAAGCGCCGGTACTGGTGCTGCAGCAGGCTGGCGAAAAAATCGTCGCCGGCGGTGCGGCCAATGTCGTCAACAACGTGGCAACGCTTGGGGGCAATGTCTTTGCCGTGGGACTCCTGGGCCTCGATAACGCAGCCCGGGGGCTCAAGGCGGCACTGGAGAAGAACGGTGCCAATACAGAGGGCCTTTTTTGCGATGAGAAGCGTCCCACCATATCCAAGACGCGTGTCATCGCTGGCGGCCGGGCGACGGTCAGCCAGCAGATTGTGCGCATTGACAAAGAAAGCGATGCACCGATGACGCCGGCCTTTGAGGCAGAAATCATGCAGTACATCGAGAATTTGCTGCCGGATATCGACGGTGTCGTTATCAGCGACTATGGCTCTGGTACGGTAACAGCAAAGATACAGCAGCAGCTCATAAGCTTCTGCCGGGCTCACGATATTCCCAGTATCGTGGATTCGCGCTATGATATCCATCGCTTCAAAGATATTGGCTATGTCAAGCAGAATGACGCCGAGATTGCGGCGGCTGTGGGCAGAGAATTGCCGACGGAAGAAGATATCTATGCGGCTGGTCAGGAACTCCTTGAGGAACTCGACGCCGATGGCGTCCTGGTCACGCGGGGGGAACTTGGGATGGTGCTGTTGGAAAAAGATGGTGCGATCCACAATATCCCGGTATCCGACAAGAGTGAAGTATTCGATGTATCTGGTGCCGGGGATACTTGCGTGGCAACGGTCATTCTGGCCCTGGCAGCTGGCGTGGAACCGGCAAGAGCTGCGGAGCTTTCCAATATCGCCAGCGGCATTGCCGTTCGGAAATTGGGAACGAGTACGGTTAGCAAGGATGAATTGAAAAAAGTATTGGAGAAATGATATGTTGATTTCTACTGACGATATCGCCGCTTTTTGCGAGGTGCTTCGCAAGGGGGGCAAAAAGGTCGTCTTTACCAATGGATGCTTTGATATTTTGCATGCTGGTCATGTTACTTATCTCGAGAAGGCTCGTTCCTTTGGCGATTGCCTCGTGCTGGGCCTCAATACCGATGCTTCGGTTCGTGCGAATAAAGGACCGAGCCGCCCCATCAATAGCGAACTGGATCGTGCGAAAGTCGTAGGGGCACTCAAGGCCGTGGACTATGTGGTCTTGTTCGGTGAGCAGACTGCGGAGACGCTGATTGCCAAAGTCAAACCAGATGTCTACGTCAAGGGCGGCGATTATACGCTCGACACACTGCCGGAAGCCAAGATTGTCATGGGTTACGGGGGAAAAGTGGAATTCGTAACCATGGTCGAGGGCCGTTCGACGACGAATGTGATTCAGAAGATTAAGCAGGGAGAGGACTAAGGCCTCGATGAAGAATATACTTGTAGTAAAATTAAGCGCCATTGGCGATGTCATCCATGCACTGCCGGTGGCCTATGCCATTAAGGAAACGTATCCGGATGCGCATCTGACTTGGGTGGTAGAGCCGCCGGCCTATGACTTGCTCACGATGAATCCCTATATTGATGAGATTATTCTCTTTGAGAAGAAGAAATTTAAATCCATCGGCGGTTTCCTTAAAAATTATGGGCCCCTGAAACGCAAGATCCAGCAGCGCCATTACGATGCAGTGTTGGACCTGCAGGGGCTGTTCAAATCGGCAGCGATTGCCCGCCTCGGGCAGGCACCAGTGAAGCTCGGCATGTGCAACATGCGCGAGTTCAGCGATAAAATATCCAAACCGGTCATCGGCCCTAATGCCAATGGTCATATCGTCGAGCGCTATCTCGACGTGGCCCGGGCTATTGGCTGCCGCGTGGACAAGGTGGTATTTTCTCTGGAGGTGCCGGAGCGCGAAGTAGAACTGACGCAGCGGATTTTCAGCCAGGCCGGTGCCAATATGGCAAATCCCTATGTGGTGTTTGCCATCGGTGCCAACTGGCCCAATAAGCGCTGGCCGGTGGAGAATTTTGCCGAGCTTGGCGACTGGCTCTATGACCAGCGGCTGATACCCGTTATCGTGGGTGGCGGCGTGGTAGATGAGCAGCGGGCGGCGGAAATCTGTGCCAAGACGGAGATTCCGCCTATCAATCTGGTGGGCCGTACGAATTTCAAACAGCTCACCTGCATCCTGCAGAATGCCCAGCTGGTGATAGGTGGTGACACGGGGCCGGTTCATCTTTCGGCCGGTGTCGGCACGAAGACCATCATGCTCATGGGGCCCACCGATGCCAACCGCAATGGCCCCTATGGCCAGCTTAATAATGCCATCGAGGTGGACCGCACCTGCAAATACTGCTGGAAGCGGGCCTGCCCGAAAAAACTCGACTGCCTGGCCAATATTGCAATCAAGCAGGTCGAAGAAAAGATTTCGTTGTTGGTTATGGGAGAGGGGTAATCTTATATATGCGTAGTGTTTTTTGCCGTCCCACACGTATGGAAATGTTTTGGCATAACATTCAGCGGGATTTGTGTCTGTTTTTATTTATCCTCATGTTGGTTTGCCTTTATCGAGGTATCTTTATGGCGATAATGCATGCTTATATAGCGTCATCGACGCCGTTAACTGAGGTATGGTTGGCAAATTGGATGGGCATGCGTTTATCATTGAAGACGGCGGGAGGGACAGCTTTAGTGGCCTTCGTTTTTGCCACTATCCCGGCTTTGCTTATACCCCGCTTAGGAGTCTTTGCCAATCGTCTGCGGATCGTTTGGGGAACCGTTATGAGCTTTGTGTTTAATGTTTTATTCATGGCGCGGTTCCCCTTCTATAATCAATTCCATACCACATATAATGCCCAGCAGGTTATGGGGGGGGCCAATGAGAAGTTAAGCGCGGTATTAACGATGATGATTCAGGATTATGGCCTTATCTGGCGCCTGAGTATAGCGATGTTACTTACCGCCCTTTGTTTTATGATTTTACGTTGGCTATTACGGCGGCCTGGTTTTTCCTTGCCGGCGGTGTTTGCAGGGCGTCCTTGGTTTTTTGCGCCGTTTTTTTTGCTGGTGTTCGCCGCATTTTTTATATTTGTACGCTTTGGCGGTTCGTTTACCTTTGGCAAGGGCATCAATTGGGAGAGTTCCGGAGTTACTAATGATAATTTTCTCAATGAGTGCGTATTAGACGATGCGCAGGCCATGTACCGCGTGAAAAACCAAAAGCAACGCATGGACGCAGGCAATTTAGCTACCTTTGTCGATAAGGATAATATCCGTGATTATGCGAAATTCGTCGCCGGGCATAGCGAAGAGAATGGTGATGATCTCACGCCGTATTTGGCGCGTACCGCGCAGGGCCCGTGCATAAAGAAACCACAACATATTTTTATCATTCTGGAAGAAACCGGCATGGCTTGGCCGCTACTGGATAAATATGCTGATCTGCATGTGGCGGATGGAATAAAGAGCCTTATGGCCTCACCGCATGGCTATAGTACACATTCTTTTATGCCGAATGGCGAATACACTTCGGTGGCATTTGATGGTATCATTTCAGGATTATCGGAAATGCGCGTGGCCGTAAATTATCAGCCGCGCAGCATCCGTGAGCCATATCCGACAGCATTAGCTACCCAGTTCAAAAAATTGGGCTATCAGGTTGACTTCTGGTATGGAGGCAATCCTGCCTGGGCCAGCATGAAACCATTTTCGTTAGCTCAGGGATTTGATCATTTCTATGGCTATACGGATATGGGAGCTCCGAAGATTAATACTTTCGGCACGGCTGATGAATATATTTTTTCGTTGCTTGCAAAGCATTTAGCATCTGAGCCGCCTACGGTACATGTAGTAAAGACGGCGTCCAATCATCCGCCGTACAATATTGACCTGGAAGCCAAGGGCTTTGACTTGGAGCACGTGAAGGAACTCACGCGGCAGATGCCGGATGTAGAAGATCCGGATCAGCTGGCCTTGGAAATCGGACATTATTGGTATACGGATAAGGTGGTAACAGAGTTTATCAAAGAGACAGAAGCTGCCTATCCGGATAGTCTTTTCATCGTGACGGGAGATCATGCTGTCCGTACGGACCCGAGCCGTCATCCTAGTATGTTTGAGCATCAGGCCGTCCCGCTTTTGATTTATGGCGATGGATTAACTAAAGATATGCTGCCAGCTAATGCAGCGGGTGGACTTACCAATATTTTGCCGACAATCATGGAGCTTATTGCCCCAAAAGGCTTTACGTATTATTCGATTGTTCCCAGTCTCACGGAGCAGCCAGATGGCATGGGCGTAGGCTTTAATACTTCGTGCTTTTTGACCCAGAATGCGATGGGAGCCGTAGATAAAGATACCATGGAAGCTTTGCCCTGGACGCCTGCTAGTGGTTTTGATGCAGAGGCTGAGCGGGCAAAAGCCATGAAATGGATACCGGCAGTCAGGACGATTTCCTGGTGGCTCGCAACTCATGGCACAAACTTGAATGCAGAATAGGAAAATATCAATGTATAAAAATATTCTTGTTATAAACCTTATGCAGATAGGTGACCTTATGCTCACCACGCCGGTCGTTGGGGCCTTGCGCAAGGCTTATCCTGGGGCACGTATTACGCTTCTAGCGGATATGCGCTGGCAGGATCTGGTCATAGCCAACCCGCATCTGGACGAATGCTTATTTATGGACAAGCGCGGCAAGGACAAAAGCTTTGGGGCCTTTATGCATTTCATCGGCAGGGTGCGGCGGCAGAAGTATGACTTGGTCATAAACCTGCACCGCAATGAGCGCTCCTCAGCGCTCGCGGCCTTCAGTGGTGCGAAACGCATCGTTGGGTACAGCAAGCCGGGCTTTTCCCTGCTGTTTGACGAGGTCATGCAGAACCCGTCGGTAGCCCACCACGTGGGGTGGGGGCCCTTCCACATGCTGCCGCCTCATCGGTATGTGCCGGGCTGGAAACATCAGGTGCATGCCCATTTGGAAGTATTGCAGCAGGCCGTCGGCGTGGAGAAAATCGACGATGGCGGCCTGGAAATGTGGCTGCCGGAAGCGGCGGAAAAAGAGGCCGAGGCCCTATGGGCCGAGCACTTTGCCTCTGAGGCCAAGGTCATTGCCTTCAACATCGGTGCCAGCTGGCGGACAAAGCGCTGGCAGGACAGTTACTTTGCCCAGTGTGCCGACGAGCTTATCGACCGGGGGTATGAGATTGCCTTCTTTGGCGGCCCCATGGATTTGAAAATCGTCGAAAATTGCATCGCCCAGATGGAGAATCGGGATAGCCGGGGCCTTCATATTTTCACGGGCAAGGTAAGCCTGGCGGTGCTGGCTGGCCTTTTGCGTCGCTGCTGCCTGTTTTTGACGACGGACAGCGGCCCTATGCACGTAGGCGTGGCTATGAATGTGCCGGTGGTTACCATGTTCGGTGCCAGCCCGGTACCGGGGTTCTATCCCTATGATGCGCGTTCCGTGCTCATCAAGGCGCCGGTGGACTGCCATCCCTGCGGCATTCACGAATGCCCCCATCAGGGAGAAGAAAACCTCGCCTGTATGAAGCAAATAAAACCGGCTGTCGTCATGAAGTACGTGGATGAACTGCTGGATAGATACCAGGGCCGACCGGCGTATAAATTGCCGCGACACTATGGCGAGTATCAGTGCCGGGTGGTGGAAGCATAAAAGAGGTGTAGTATGGACAAGCAGAAAATGCGTGATTTTGTCGCGGCTGGCCTGCCGGCCTGCCGGATTCTGGTCGTAGGCGATGTCATGCTGGATAAATATTTCTATGGCGAGGTCACGCGAATCTCGCCGGAAGCACCGGTGCCAATCACCCATGTGTTGTCCTCCAAGGAGACATTGGGGGGGGCGGCCAATGTGGCACATAACTTGGCGCTTTTGGGCTGTGCTACGGATATCACTGGTTTTGTCGGGGAGGATTATCACTGCCAAAGCCTGTTGGAGAAATTTGACGAGCGCGGCATATCCCATAAAGGCCTCGTTCATACCAGCCGGCCGACTACCACGAAGCTTCGCATCATTGGCGGCCATCAGCAGATGATGCGCCTGGACTTCGAGGAAGCCGAGCCGGTGGTGGGCAGTGATGCGGCCAAACTGCATGACTACGTGAGCAGTGCCTTGGCCGAAGGTTTAGATGCCATCATCATCTCGGACTATGGCAAGGGCTGCTGCACGCCGGAGACCTGTCAGCAGATCGTTGCCGCTGCCCATGAGCAGAATGTACCGGTAATCATCGACCCCAAGGGGAGCGATTGGGATAAATATGCCGGAGCGGATTATATTACGCCGAATCTCAAGGAAATCAATGAGATACTGCCCGAGCGCATCAAAAATGAAGATGCAGCCGTCGAAAAAGCCGCGCATTATGCCATGGAAAAATACCAGTTGAAGAACATCATCGTAACGCGTTCGGAAAATGGTATGACGCTGGTAACCAATGAGAGCATCACGCATATTCCGACTAAGGCCCAGGAGGTCTACGATGTGTCTGGTGCTGGCGATACCGTTATCGCTGTATTCACAGCGGGAATTGCCGGCGGCATTTTGCCGGTGGACAGTGCCCGGATGGCCAATCTGGCAGCCAGCGTAGTAGTGGCAAAACTTGGAACTTATGCCGTGAGCAAAGAGGAACTTTTAGAAGTATTGTAAGCTTAGGAGGAACCGAATATGATAATCGTAACCGGAGGTGCCGGCTTTATCGGCAGCAACATCGTCAAGGAACTCAATCGCCGTGGCCGCACGGATATCCTTATCGTCGATGACCTGAAAGATGGACAGAACTACAAGAACCTGCGCGGATTGCAGTTCATCGACTATCAGCATAAAGATGATTTCATGCAGTCCATCGAGAATGACGATTTTGATGGTACCGATATCGATGCGGTATTCCATGAAGGTGCCTGCTCCGATACCATGGAGTATGATGTCAACTTCATGATGCGGGTCAACTATGAGTATTCCAAATCCCTGCTGCATTTCTGCCTGCAGCACCGCATTCCGTTCCTTTATGCTTCTTCGGCTTCCACTTATGGCAGCGGCAAAAACGGATTCCGCGAAGGAGACGAGTGCGAAGATGCACTGAATCCGTATGCTTTCTCGAAGCTGGCCTTTGACCGTTATGTCCGTCAGGTCATGCCGGAGGCTAAGAGCCAGATCGTTGGGCTCAAATATTTCAATGTCTATGGCCCACAGGAACATCACAAGGGCAAGATGGCATCGATCTTCTATCAGCTCTATAACCAGATCAACGAATCGGGCACCGTTCGCCTGTTCAAAGGCTGGGGCGATATCAACGGTACTCCGGTCAAAGATGGGGAGCAGCGCCGTGATTTCGTCTATGTCAAAGATGTCGTAAACGTCAATCTCTGGTTCTGGGAGAACAAGGGGGAAAGCGGTATCTACAACTGCGGCACGGGCCATGCGCATACCTATAATGAAGTGGCACAGGCCGTTATCGAGGCTATGGGTAAGGGCGAAATCGCCTATCGTGAGTTCCCGGAAGTCCTCAAGGGCAAATACCAGAACTATACGGAAGCTGATCCGACGAATCTCTTGGCGGCTGGTTATGACGAAGGCTTCCATGAGATGAGCGATGCCGTAAAAGAATATGTCGAGTTCCTCGATGAGGGAGGTTACTTTGTTTACGGCAAGAACTGACAGCCTTACCAGTGCGGGGGCGGGAAAGATGGCGGAGCAGCGCAAAGCCGTCTTTTTCGACCGCGATGGTACGCTCAACGTCGACATCCGTTATCTGCATCGTCCAGAGGATTTCGTCTGGCTCGAGGGAGCGAAAGAGGCCATAAAATACGTCAATGACAAGGGCTACCTGGCCATTCTCGTCACGAATCAGAGCGGTGTAGCCCGTGGATATTATCCAGAAGAAGATGTGAAGAACGTCTATGACTGGATGAACGCGGAACTTGCCAAGATTGGAGCGCATCTTGATGCGCTCTTTTACTGCCCGCATCACCCGCAGGGGAAGCTTCCTCAGTATACGAAAACCTGCAGTTGTCGGAAACCGGAAACGGGTATGGTGGACGAAGCCTGCCGGCAGTTCCAGATTGATCGGTCACAATCCTTTTTCGTCGGTGACAGCGATGGGGATATGGAGTGTGCGAAGCGAGCTAAGCTCACGGGAATACGATATACCTCTGGCAGTCTGTTAGGTCGCCTAGAGGAATTCCTATAAGGTGTGTCGAATTGTATCCCGCTATTGCGGCTTTTATCGGCTCAGTGGGGGGATTTATCACCGGCTCGGCGACGAGCACCTGCATCCTTTTGGGGAAACTGCAGATGGATGCAGCCCTAGCCATTGGCGCATCGCAGAATACGCAAATCTGGATTGCTGCCGCCAATGCCACGGGCGCCTGTGCGGGTAAACTCATCGCCCCGCAGAGCATCGCCATCGGTGTCGCCGCCATCGGCGTCGCCGGCCGCTGGCTTTGGGAATCAAGATCTACCTGCCATTTATCCTACTGTTGGGATGCTTGGTTTATATTGGACGAATATGGTTGTAAAGAGAAAATGCTCTATCTTGTGAGGGATAGGGCATTTTTTATTGACTTATAACTTATAAGTAGCTAAAATGTGAAGTGAAAGGTTATATGTTTGCGTTGATGGTTATAAGCTGGAGGTGAATGACATGCAGACGGAAGAGTTAGTGGCATTAGTGGAAGAAATTCGTCAACAGCGTAGTGAGCGTCAAAATATCGAATTGAAAGAAGCAGGAAAAGGCTTTCCTCATCGCATCTATGATATATTGTCGTCGTTTTCAAACCAAGATATGGGCGGCGTGATTATCTTTGGCGTAGGGGATAAGCCGACTTATAATGTCGTTGGTGTATATGACTTAGAAGATGCTCAGAAGAAAATCATGGAAGCGTGTAATCAAATGGAACCGAAGGTGCGCCCTTTGCTTACCGTTGGCTCCATTGACGGAAAAGTCCTTTTGGCAGCTGAGATTCCAGGAGTTGAATATGCACTTCGGCCTGTTTTTTATACAGGAGCAGGAAGGCTGTCCGGTTCTTTTATCCGTATTGGCGATGCAAATGAACGGATGACAGAATATGAAATCTACAGCTTTGAAGCTTTTCGGCGGAATATGCACGAGGAGTTACGTCCAGTGGAACGATCCGTAATGAAATTATTAAACCAGCAGCGAATGGACGCCTATGTTGAACGGGTCAGACAGGAGCGGCCGAATCTCTTTCGCAATGTGGAAACGACTCAGTTGCTGGAAATCATGGGGGTATGCGAAAATGGTGCCTATACGTTGGCAGGTGCATTGGTTTTTTCGCAATATCCGCAAGCCTATTATCCGCAGTTGTGTATTACCGCAGTATCACTGCCGGGCGTGCAGATGGGCGAGCTTGGCGGCGAGGAAGAACGATTTATCGATAATCAGCGGATTGTGGGGGCGATTCCGGATATGATCGATGATGCGGTGGATTTTGTTCGCCGCAATAGTCGCGTTCGCACGATCATCACAGAGGATGGGCGTCGCCGTGACCGCTATGAATATCCATTGAAAGCCGTTCGCGAAGCCATTATCAATGCACTTATCCATCGGGACTACAGCCGATATACCGAGGGAGTGCCGGTTCGCATAGAAATGTATCGGGATCGTCTCGAAATACGCAGCAGTGGGGTGCCGTATGGAGGGATATCCACGAAGTCACTGGGGCGCGTACGTCCGGAGACGCGTAATGCGGCGTTGGCGAATATGCTCGAAATCCTGCAGATAACGGAAAATCGTTATTCGGGAATCCCAACGATACAACGGGAATTGGCTGAGGCACATATGCCGCCAGCAGAGTTTGCCGTTAATCATGAGGATTTCATTGTGCGGTTCCGGAACAATATCTACAACCAGCCTTTGGCCGTAAAAGAAGCAGTAGGGGCTGCATATGGCGGGAGCCGGCGGAAAAAAAGTCCCGAAAAAATAAAGGCTGAAGAACAGTTGTTGGCATTCTGCCAGCAGCCGCGGAGCAGTCAGGAAATAGCAGACTTATATGGAACATCACGAGAAAACATCATGGCACGTTTTGTCACGCCGATGCTTCATAAAGGGGTTTTGTTGCGCACAATGCCTGACAAGCCAAGAAGTCCACGGCAGCGCTATGTAAGTGCGAAGATTGTGCCATAATGGAGAAGGAAAACGAAAGCCACCTATAAAATCCGTGCGAAAGTGCGGATTTTTTTTTCTAGGTATAGTATAATTAGATGTTAGTGGCAAATTGAAAGAGTTAAAACTTGTAGAGCCTGTAACAGGGGCTGGTAATGGAAGATATCGGTTTTGGTTGTAGAGATGGTTTGTCAAAAGATAAGGACTGAGTGCGTAATGACAAGGAAGAGAAGAATATATGACGGTTTTACGTTTTATAATGAATTTGAACTTCTCGAATGGCGATTGAAGATGTTGTACGATGTGGTGGATTGCTTTGTTGTAGTCGAGGCGAATAGGACTTTTCAGAACAAGCAAAAGCCCTTTAGTTTCGAAGAGCAAAAAGAACGGTTTGCAAAATATGCGGATAAGATTCGCTATATTAAAATTGATGAGGAAATTGAGTGTAAAGATAATTGGTCAATTGAGATATATCAGCGTAACTGCATAGAAAAAGGTCTAGTAGATTGTCAGCCCAATGATATCGTTATGATGGGCGATATTGATGAGTTTCCAGATCCGCGTGTATTGGAAGCAATTCGAAAGAATAGTGTCCCAATTCATGTTTTTTTTCCGTTTGGAATAGTCGCTGAAAGAAGTGGATGCCGTGGACTGTCAAGAAATGGGCGCTGCTTCATACGTTCCTTACCTCTATGGTTCAAGCGTGGACGAATTCTTGATTTTTTGGAAAAGAGTCCTGTGGTATCAGAGCAACGTATGTTTGAGTTTTTTGTGAATTACGAATGCCATTCTCATTGGTGCGGCACAATTTTATTCTTGTACAAAAATATAATGGAACTGCAAAAATTGCGTCGTCGCCGTAATCAGTTGCCTATGATACAAAATGGCTGGCATTTCTCATCTATGGGCGGAATAAAGGCAATTCAAAATAAATTCAATGCGACCTCAGATGGTATGGGCAATCCAATTTTTAGGCTAACTGATGAAGCTCAAAAGTCGTTTATCGCTAAGGCGTTAGATAGTGGATGTGTTTGGTGGACGAATGAAAAGCTTATTATTCGTGATGATGTGTCATTGGATATTCCTTTTATTGATTGGTTGTCAGCAAAATATGCGTTTATGGTAAGAAATAAAAAGGAGTTTCATAATAAATGAATATACTCCACATCGTAAGTGCAAAAGAATGGGGCGGCGGCGAGACTGCAGCGCTATCTATGTGTAGGATACAGAAAAAGTATGGGCATGAAGTTTTTGTGGCTGTAGAACGGAAAAATGAGAAGATTGTAAAACGCTTTTATAATAGTGCAAGAACAACTCTTTTTCATTTTTCTTTTTTACAGTTCTTGATTTCGTTAGTTAAATTGCGTTGCCTAATCAAAAAAGAAAAAATACAGGTTATTCATACTCATAGTGGTAAGGTTCTACTACTGACAATTTTAGCCAATTGGGGATTAGAATCAAAAATTATATCATTTCGACATAATGCTATAGCAAATAAGAAGGATTTTTTACATCGTTTTATTTATAGTCACACGGATGCGTTCGTTTGTGTATCCAAAGTAGTCTATGATGAGCAAATAAAAAATGTTTTACCAAAAGCAAAAGAGAAGTTTTATATTGTTCATAACGGAATTTTTGTAAAGAATGTGATTCCGCGCGATAGTGTGATACGTGAAGATGTTCGTGTTGGATATGCTGGACGTATTGAAAAAAATAAGGGCCTTGAAGACTTGGTGAAGGCAATGTCGTTGCTCAAGGGGAATCGGGTATCTTTGCATGTTGCAGGAAATGATGAGACTTCTTTCGCCCAATACCTAAAATGTCAACTGAGTGAGAATTATACTAATGTCAGTGTTAAGTGGTATGGGTATATAAAAAATATTGATGAATTTTATGAAGTCGTTGATGTAATGGTGGTTCCATCTGTGGTGAAAGAAGCCTTCGGTTTGACAATATGTGAGGCGATGTATAGAGGTATTCCGGTAATTACGACAAACAATGGGGCACAGAAAGAAATTATCGATGACGGAATAGATGGCCTACTCGTGGCACCCAGAAATCCGATTGCATTGAAAGATGCTTTGCAAAGAGTTATATCGGATAATAATTTGGCTAAAGCTATTGGAGAAAAAGCAAAAGAAAAAGTTATAAAAAACTTTACAATGGACATTTGGATGCATAAAATGAATGATTTGTATGAAAAACTAATTGGATAGCATGACTGGAGTATTAAAGAGGTAGAATATGTTTAATAGTATAGAAATAGGAAAACGTATATATAATATGCATAATCACAGAGAGGTTCACCGCTTTGTGGTATTTGTTGCCCGGTGCCTGCTTCAACCTAATCGGATGAAAAACTTAGAGCGGTTTTTTAACTCATCGGTACTATTAAAAAAAATTGCTGATGAATATGGATTCGTGTTTGAGCAGCCGACACGTGCATTCTTTTACAATAAATCTACATTCGATGAAAGGGCAAATATCGTAAAGAATCACATGACCTATTTGTCAGAACAAATGAAGGAAGAAGATTTATTAGCTATTTATCGTAAAGAGCGTAGGCTCCTTTGGCAATCGAAAGATGAGGGGGAGCCGTTACGTTTAGATATGTGGTATCATCCAGGACAGCGTAAGGAAGGTTTATTATCTTTGATCTTATCTTGTGATGAAGGAGATTTATATCAGATGATTTTTTGGATTTCTCCGGATGAACAGGGGGATTGGTCTCTTTGGATTGGAGCAATGCAAGGGCCGAATATGGAGAATTCAAAGGATGTTATTAAACGAATTACAAAGCGTTGTCATGCTTATCGAACCAAGAATCTTATTCTCCATGTTACTCAAGAGGCGGCGAAGGGGCTAGGATTAAAACATATTTATGCCGTTACAAATTATGGCTATTATGCTAATAACCATGTTCGCCGTAATCGTAAGTTAAAAACTGATTTTAGTAAATTCTGGGAAGAATCTGGTGGGATACCTTGCGTTGATCAAAGATTTTATGAATTGCCGATGACTGAAAAACGCAAGACTATGGAGGAAGTACCTACTAGGAAAAGAGCAAATTATCGTAAAAGATATATGCTGCTGGATGAAATCGATGAATCGATAAATCAGCATATCAAAACGCTTTTAAAACATCAGGATATATAATAGACGTTGATAAGGGTATTGAGCTTAGGTGAATTGGAGATGCGATATGTTTTCCATGTTTTTTTTCGGTATACAGCAAGATTTAAAAATGGCAGTATTAGCACCTGTATTGTGCGCGATTCTTCGCCTGATATTTATTTTGGTTCATGGTCCTAAGAAAAGCCCGACAGGAGAGTGGCGTAAGTGGTATGAGTGCTTCCGCTACGGATTTTGGTGGGGGATGGATACGAATGCGAAGTTTTTTTTGTACGCAGTCGTATTGATAACATTTCCGAGTACATTTATTGGTTGGTATTATGATATCAGTGATTATTTGCGCTTGGGATATGGCACAATTTATTTGCTGGTTATTTACATTGCTTTTATAGGTCGTATGATTTTCTATTATCATTATCATGATATTTGGAATTCAACGCTTTTGCTGGGAAAGAATGCAGAAAAACACAATCTGCTGGATGTCTTTTTTAATCAGGATCATGGAGCATGGCTGTTGCTCAGTTTGATTCCTGCAGGCTGGTTGTCGTTTTTTTGTGTACAATCGGTGTTAGGAATTCCTTTTATTGATTATGCTGCGATTGCGCCGGAGAATAATACCATACGTTATGGGATGAATATCGGTATTATTTTACTTATCATTATAGGTTATTATTTTTGTTATTATGGTGGAAGCTTCCATCATGAGAATAAACCTGAGTGGGATGAGATTCCTGCAGTTGTAAAACGCGATCCATTCATGTCGCGTGCGACACCGGATGATTTGCCAATGCTGAAGGTCGTGTTGAAAAATCCATTGGCAAGTTTGCTGACGCATACCGACGAAGAGGATGCACCGGCAATTTCGCGAGTGGTTCCTACCGTGTGGGCAGAGTCATGGCAAAGTTTGCCAAATCCCGTGGAAGCTTTTCGACGCAAAGCTGAAGGAGCGCACATTGAACGTCCACGGAATATTTATCTGATTGTGGGGGAAAGCTATTCACAGATTCCTTTGGATGATGCTTATGCAGAGTTTCATATCATGGATGGAGCCAAGCGTTTGCGCGCTGAGGCACATACGGCACAATTGTCGAATTTCTTGCCAGCAGGAAAGATTTCCCGACCAGCAATCGTCAGTTTGATGACAGGCATCTTTGATGCGAGATTGGAACTCAATGAGCGTGAAATATTTTGGCATGGGACTGTGGCTAGTACATTGCCGCGGTTGTTGAAGCGGCTGGGATATGAATCGATTTACTGGTATGGTGGCAATCCTACATATGGCAATTTTGATAAGTTTGGGCCTGCTGTTGGATTCGATAAAGTGATGGGAGCCACAGAGTTCTGCCTTGCTGGATCGCCGCGTACGTGGGTGGGGATTTATGACCATATTTTTTTAGAAGAGACTGTGAAATTGCTAAAAGAAATGGATGACACTCCACGGTTTCATTTTGTTTATACGACATCGAATCATGGGCCGTATAAAATGAACTTATCAAAACTTGGTTTTGATATTGATGCGGTTATGCCGAATATTTCAGACGAGGCACGTGGTAATGATAAGCAACGTAGAATTCTGGGGACGCATTGGTATTCAGACCGGGCTATTTCAAAATTTATTGATGATATACGTGAGCTGGATTCAGATGCATTAGTCATTGTTACCGGAGATCATTCATACTTGCCAGTTCGCCCTGGTACGGTACTTGATCGCAAGGATTATACCTTACGTGAACAGTACTGTACTTCCTTTGCTATGACGCATCCTGGGATTGACCAGAGCATATTGGTGAACAATACGATTGGTGGTCATATGAATATATTGCCGACGATTATGGAGTTGATTGCACCGAAAAATTTTGAATACTTGGCTATGATGGATTCACTAACCCAACCGATTGAGCGTGTTATCACGCCATATCATTGGATGACACGAGAGGCTATTGGACGTGCTGAGGATTCTGCTTGGCAGTATTTAGCTCAGCAAGATTGCGTGTTGCATCAAGATGAAAGTGGGAAATCAAGATTTTTTGAAGACACAGCGGGGTTTGAGGCTGTGACGGGCTGGATGGTGCGTCACCCGGAATTGCTTGATGATGTCGGTCGGGGAAAACATGTATAGGTGCTTGCAGGGGAGCTTGCGTTTTGCCAAACTAAAAGGATAGTATGTTTTTTCAATATAAAATGAAGAATAGGAAGGCTGTAGTTTATGTTTTACAAAGTCAGAGGAATATTCGTTAATAGTTATTGGCTGCGAACATTGGCGATGACTGTTATATTAGCTCTATTAGTTACCTTTGGGACACGAGAATTTACTATGCGGCATACACTATTCTTATTCTTGACGTCAGCGCTATTTTTTGCTGAAATACGTCTTTTTAAAGATGTTCGAAGTGTAGTGAAATTTATGGCGATGTTTTTCCTTTTAGGGATGACCGTGCTGGTGATACGACGTTATACGGGATTTGTAATTAGATCTTGGGATGCAGATACATATATTGGTTTTTGTATGGCTGTTGTCAATTTGTTTGCCTTGCTTGTGGCGATAGTTCCATGGAAAATTTTTAAACGTGTAATAGTGATTTTGGAATGGGGAATAATAAGCCCGATTTTATTAGTTTGGGGATATTTTGCATCCACTGGAAGATGGTTGCATGCTGATGCTATTGTGGCAGTGGTGCAGACGAATCCCCAAGAGGCTATGAGCTATATTATGGATACGATAGCGATAGGAAGTATAATTGGTGTGGCAGGGATGATTATACTATTAGTTAAATCGATGTCGTTAATAGTAAATGTGCGCATTAACAGGAGTGTTGTGTTCAGGGGGGGGATTATCGCACTGCTGATGCTGCTTAATTTAGTTTTAGTGTACCGTTGTCGGAATAATGTTTTGTTTGAACCTTTTTACGATGCCAGAAATCAAATCGTTAATGATATGGCGTTTTCGAAAAATAGGCAGCAACGAAAATCTGAAAAAATAGAATTGGTATCTGGTGGAAAACCTGGGATATACGTTATGGTTGTAGGAGAATCGCAGACGCGAGATCATATGAATGCTTATGGGTATGATCGAATGACGACACCATGGTTATCGACGTTAGCTGGGACCGAAAACTTTGTTAATATAAGTAATACATATTCATGTTACCCGAAAACTGTTCAGGCATTATCATATGCTTTGACGGCAAAAAATCAGTACAATTCGTTAGCGTTTGAACAAGCACCTTCTTTGGTAGAGGTCGCTAAACAGGCTGGTTATCAAGTGATATGGCTTAGCACGCAGAATAAATATGGTACGTATGATACGCCGATTACAGCTATTGCGCGTGATGCAGACAGCGCGATTTGGGAATCGCATTGTTTTGATGAACAATTGGCAGCATGTTTGGATGATATAAAAATAAGCGATAAAATGCTTATAATTATTCATCTAATGGGAAATCATAATACATATAGGGAACGTTATCCGCAAAAATTTGCTCACTTTGCTGGCGAGAAAGATAGAATCGATGAATATGATAATAGTATTTTGTATAATGATTTTGTGGTACACAATATTTGGGAAAAGCTTAATAAGCTACCTAATTTTCAAGCGTTGTTATATTTTGCAGATCATGGTGAAGGAGTGGATCAAGGGAAAATGCACGATGCTGGAGACTTTGAGTGGTCGATGGTAAGAATCCCTTGTTATTTGCTTGTGTCGGATAAATTTAGACAACAGAATAGTAACATGTATGAAGTAATCAAAGAAAATAAGAATTATGTGATAACAAATGATTTGATGTATAATTTTATGTTGGGAATAATGAATGTTCGTGATAGTAAATACTATGAGGCAGATAATGATTTTACGAATATAGGATATAACAAAGATATAAAACGCTTTATGACTAATTATGGGGAAAAGAAAGTATATGCAGATATGGGAAAAGAATAACAATCATGTTCGATGATAGGTTCGATGTGAGGATGTATTAATGTGGATGTAGCATGCTCCTTGACAGTCGTGCTTGATTTGGTAAAATGAGTATAGAGTGATAGCCCCTGTGATTGTTATGAGTACGGGGGCTATTTGTATATGGGAAAGGCAATTCCGGTGATACAGGATAGAGAGTGGGTGAATACAATGGCACTGCAAAATAAACTGGGAATTATGGATTCCATTGAGTTAGCACATGAAGAGGAACGGTTGACGAAAGGAGCGGAGCCCTGTCCGGGATAGAAAGATTAAGACCTTGCTTCGTGAGGCTTTGGCGGATAAGATTGATGACCGGCAAGTGTACATGAAAAGTATCGATGCATCGTATCGGTATGAAGGGTATAATACGTATAAAACGGAGGATATATAATTTGGGATAATGGCCGTTTTACAGGTTAGGGATTTGGTCTTGGACTGTATACGTGATGAATTTGTTCGTATTTCTTTGTTTGGCTCATGGGGAAAAGGAACAGCTAGGGTTACTTATGATGAGGAGTTGGCCATAAAACTAGCAGAGCAAATACTTGCGTATGAGCAGTTCATGCAACTGTGGTATCGATGGATAAATACGAAATGGGAAAAGATTCATGTAATCAACACGAATTAAGTAGTGCATAGCATGCAGGAATTAGTGCCGATTGCCATTCGGTATGTCTAGGCGTGTTTAGGGGCAAAGGTGGTTCCTGTGCATGACAGCGTGATGGGAAACGTGTATAATAGGTTTTGTGCCCGGTGCTTTTGGCATCGGGCTTTTTGCAGATAGTTTTCAGAGTCAAAGATTAGGATAGGAGTTAGCAGGTATATGCAGGTTTCAGTGTTGGCCAGCGGGAGCAAAGGCAACGCGGTTTATGTAGAAATGGATGGGTGCCGTTTGCTGCTGGATGCAGGCATCAGCGCGACGCGAATCAAGAAGGCCCTTCTGGCGCAGGACGTCGATGCAGCTAGTCTTGATGGCGTGCTGATTACTCATGAGCATCGCGATCATATCGCGGGGCTTGCCACATTGTCCAAGTGGTATCACCTGCCAATTTTTTCGCGTCGGGCGACGTTTGAAAACATGAGCTGCCGCGGGCAGCTGCCACCAGAATGCATTTGCCCTGTGGAATCGGGGTTCAAGCTGGCGGGGCTGACGGTGACACCGTTTTCAACGTCGCACGATGCAGCTGATCCTGTGGGATATCGGATACAGGGCTCCCAGTGCATGGCGCTGGCCACAGACCTTGGGTTTGTTACGGCCAATGTGCAGTCTGCTATTGAGGGAGCTGACACGCTGGTGCTTGAGGCCAACCATGACCCAGAGGTACTCAAAAATGGTTCTTATCCCTGGGTGCTTAAGCGGCGCATCCTTTCGAACCGCGGCCATTTGGCCAATTCGGATGCGGCTTGGGCGATTGCCCGGATGAAACGGCGCCCGCGCAAGGTGTTTTTGGCCCATTTGTCGGAGGAGAATAACCGGCCGGATTTGGCGAGAGACACGGTGCAGAGGATCCTAGCGAAGCAGGGAATCCAGCAGGAGATTATTATGACAAGTCAGACGGAGACTGTATCGGGATAATTATTTCGTTGGAGGGATTTTTATGAAATCGTTCTTTAAGTCTATGAATAATAAGAAAAAGAAGAATTTGGTGGCTGCTTTGATGGTGGCTATGTCAGTGGTTTCGTTTTCGGGCTGTTCGGCAGGTCAGGCGGATAATGGATCGTCTTCTTCCAGCTCGGCTGCGGTTCAGCAGGCGGCAAGCAATCAGACGCTGTCGGATGCGCGCAATACGCCGGTCGTTCGCGCCGCCAAGACTGTCGGCCCGACGGTGGTCGGCATCACGAATAAAGCGGTGGCCCGTGATTGGTTCAACAATCCGGTGGAAACTGAGGGCGTTGGTTCTGGTGTTATCTTCAAGAATGATGGTGGCAAGAGCTATATTGTGACGAATAATCACGTCATCAGCAATGCCAAGGAGCTTATCGTTTCGCTGGCGGATGGCCGCACGCTCAAAGGGAAGCTGATCGGTGCTGACGAGATGACGGATTTGGCGGTTGTTCGCGTAGATGATGGCAAGCTGCCGACTGCAAAGTTCGGGGATTCGGATAAGATTGTTGTCGGTGAGCCGGCTATTGCTATCGGCAATCCGATGGGGCTGGAGTTCCAGGGCAGTGTTACGAGTGGCGTCATCAGTGCTTTGAACCGTACGCTCGATATCAGCGATAAGCGGGTGAAACTGCTGCAGACGGATGCGGCAATCAATCCTGGTAATTCTGGTGGTGCTTTGGTCAATGCGGACGGTGAGGTCATCGGCATCAACAGCGCCAAGGTAGCCGCGAATGGCGTTGAGGGTATGGGGTTCTCCATTCCGATCAATACGGTACAGAATGTCATCAACGAAATCATGGATAAGGGCTATGTAGCTCGTCCGTATCTTGGTGTGTCGGTATTCGATCCGCAGACAGCTGCTCGTTACGGGTATCAGCTCAACATCGATAAGGGCGTCTATGTATTCCAGCTGACCTTGAATGGCCCGAGCGGCAAAGCTGGCCTACAGCGCGGCGATATCATCCTGAAACTCGATGGCCAGGAGACGAACAGTGTCCAGGAGCTTCGTGCGAAGATTGCCGAGCATAAGGTCGGCGATACGGTAAAGGTAACCTTTGACCGCAATGGCAAGCAGAAGAATGTCGATGTCGTTCTCGAGGAAATGCCGCAGGATAAGAATTGATGAAGATTACCATTGTCTGTGCAGGCAAAATCAAGGAAAAGTATCTGAGTGCGGGGATTGCGGAGTTCATGAAGCGGCTCCGTCCCTTTGCTCAGGTAGAGATAAAGGAAATCCACGAGGAGAAGATGCCCGATGAACCATCGGCGGCGGAAAAGGAACAGGTGCTGCAGAAGGAGGGCGAAAAGCTCTTGAAGCTCGTGCCTGCGGGGAGTTTCCTCTTTGTGCTTGATGTGTTCGGCAAGGAGATGCCATCGGAAAAGCTCGCGGAGAAGCTGGACCGATTAGGGGTTCAGGGGCGCAGCAATATCACGTTTTTGATCGGTGGTGCCTTTGGGCTGTCGAAAGAGGTCCGGGCGGCTGCGGATGAGCGGCTGAGTTTTTCCCAGTTGACGTTTACGCATCAGATGGTGCGGCTCTTGCTGGTCGAGCAGATTTATCGTTGTTTTAAAATCAATCGCGGTGAGAAGTATCACTGGTAATAGAAGCCTTCCCCTTTAGGGGGAGGTTTTTTTGTGGTATGATATAAGTAGTATAATTTCGGTAAGTATGTCGTGCAGCGACAGGAGTGATATAGAGGAATGAAGAAGAGACGGTACGAGACGCAAAAGAATATTACCGGCCTCGCGATGTTTATGTTAGTTATTTTAGGGATAGTCGTCTTGCGTTATGGCTGGCTGCAGCTGGTACAGGGAAATGAGTTGTCGGAGCGCATGAAAAGTCAGGTGGGGCATGATTATGCCATTCAGTCGCCCCGCGGTGCGATTATCGACCGCAACGGCCGTGAGCTGGCGGTCAGTACTATGACTAAATCCCTGTATGTGGACCCGAATCATGTGGAGGATCCGCAGACTTTGGCGGCGGATTTGGCGCCGCTTATTGAGAAGACGGAGCAGGACGTTCTCGATGATATCGCCGTGGGCGGTGGTTTCGTTTGGGTCAAGCGCCGCATGGAGCAGTCGGAGTACGAAGCTGTGCGGGCACTCATCAAGGAGAAGGGCTACTCCACTTGCCTGGGCTTCCGTGATGAGGCGAAGCGCTATTATCCCAACGACGTGCTGGCGGCCAATGTCCTGGGCTTTGTGGGGACAGACGACAAGGGCTTGGATGGCGTGGAACAGGCGCTGGACAGCCTGCTGAAGGGAGAAATCAAAGAGAAATATCTGACTACGGACCGCCGCGACCGACCGATTCTCGATTCGATCTTTTCCAGCAGCCGTCGTTATCGCGGGGATTACTGCAAGACCGTTGAGCTCACCATCGACAGCGGCATTCAGTTCATTGTCGAGCAGGAGCTTGATCGGGCGGTGGCGGAGAACCGGCCCAAGTCCATTACCTGTGTGGTCATGAATCCGAAGACCGGCGAGGTGTTGGCGATGGCATCGCGCCCTTCGTATAATCCGAACAAGTTCTGGGATTACAAGCCAGAGGTTTGGAAGAACCGGGCGGTGTCCTTTATTTATGAGCCAGGATCGACGTTTAAATCCGTGGTTGCCGGTGCGGCCTTGCAGGAGCAGGTGGTTACGCCAAATCAGGTTTTTGTCGATCCAGGGTATGTCATGGTGTCGGGGCGCCGCATCCAGAACTGGAGTGGTACGAGTTTTGGTACGGTTACCTTTACCGATGTTGTCAAGCAGTCCTTAAACACTGGTTTTGCGCAGGTAGGCTTGCGCTTGGGTGCGGACAAGATTACGGATTATGCGAAGAAGTTCGGCTTTGGTGAGGCGACGGGGATTGATTTGCCAGCCGAGGAATGCGGTATCCTGTTTGACCCCGAGCAGATGCGCGATTCCGATATTGCCACGATGTCGATCGGGCAGAGTATCGCGGTGACGCCGCTGCAGCTGGTGACGGCGATGTCAGCGATTGCTAACGATGGCGTTTTGCTGAAACCTCATATCGTGAAGTCAATCCGCAATGCAGATGGTTCCGTTTATGAGGAGCGTGGTCCGCAGGAGGTTCGTCGCACAATCGAATCGGCTACGGATAAGACGCTTGTCGGCCTCTTGGAGCAGGTCGTAGCCAGCGGTGGTGGTGCGAAGGCTGGCGTAAAGGGCTATCGCATTGCCGGTAAGACTGGTACGGCCCAGAAAATCCGTGAGGATGGTGCCGGGTATATGGAGGGGCGTTATATTGCCTCGTTCTGTGGTTTTGCGCCAGTTGAGGATCCGCAGCTTACGGTGTTGGTCATGATTGATGACCCAAGTCAAGGCAACTATTACGGTGGTCAGATTGCTGCTCCGGTAGCCAGCCGGATTTTCTCTCAGCTGTTCCGCTATATGCGGATTGCTCCCTCGAGTGACCCCTTTGCAGGCATGGAGCCGCCGAAGACGCCGCAGCCGAAGCCAATCAAAGGGTACGAGGGTGTTGTGCCGGAGGGCATGATTGTCATGCCGGATTTCACGGGGAAAAGCCTCCGGGAAGCTGCCCGTATTGCCAGTGATAAGGGCTTGAGTTTTGAAAGCGAGGGATCGGGCTTTGCCTCGGGGCAGAGTATCCCGCCGAATACACTGGTGGACCAAGGCCGCAGTATTGTCGTGTATTTCAAACCAGAATAATGAATGGGAAAAGCCTTCCGTTTACGGAAGGCTTTTTTTCGTGCCTGGAAAAATAAAATTTTCACAGATGATAAAAAACAAGGAAATTTGGAACAAAAAACGAATCTAGACAATAGGAAAACAGAGGAGGTGGCTGGATGAAACAGGAAGAAGGCCTGGTGGTGAAAGTCCAGGATGGTCTGGCCAGTATTAAGGTGGGGCGTCATGCAGACTGTTCGGCCTGTGGCGCTTGTCCTTCAAGTCAGCAGGTGATGGTAGAGGCCATCAATCGAATTGGAGCTAAACCTGGCCAGCGCGTGCGGTTCGCCATGCAGGAAACTCAGGTGCTGACGGGAGCTTTTGTGGTGTTTGTGCTGCCGCTTTTGGCGGCGGCTTCGGGGGCTGTGCTGGGCTGGCAGCTTGCGATTGGCGTGGGAGGAGAAATTTCCTTCTGGGCTGAGTTCGGCGCTGGCTTTTTTTTCGTTTTGTCACTGCTGGTAATCAAGCTGTTTGACCGGCAAGTGGCGAAGAAACAAGGGATGAAACCGGTTATTCTCGAAATTTTAGAGGATTGACCGTTTCAGATATTTTAGGGAGCTATGAGGTGATTGTTCATGTTCAGGAGTTTTCTTGGCGGGATTCATCCGCACGATGGCAAGGAACTGGCAAAGGATAAGCCGATACAGGTGATGCCGGCGCCAAAGGAACTCGTCGTGCCAATGAGCCAGCATATCGGTGCCCCCTGCATCCCCTGTGTGAAGGTGGGGGACCTGGTGAAACGGGGGCAGCTTATCGGCACGAGTCCGGCTTTTATGCATGCGGATATTCATGCCCCGGTATCTGGTAAGGTCATCCGCATTGAAGAACGTCCCCATTCGGGGCGCATCAGCTGTCCCGCCGTTGTCATCGAAAACGACGGGGAGGACAGTTGGGCAGAGGGGCTGCCGCTGGAGCGGGATTGGACGGCGATGACGAATGAGGAGATTCTAAACGCTATCCAGTCCGCGGGCATTGTCGGTATGGGGGGAGCGACCTTTCCGGCCCATATCAAGTTAAAACCGTCGAAACCCGTGGATATTTTGATTCTCAACGGTGCTGAGTGTGAGCCGTATTTGACTGCGGATTACCGGCTGATGCTAGAGTCACCGGCGCAGGTGGTGGAGGGAATACAGATTCTCGCCCGGGTGCTGGGGGTCAAGCGCAGTGTGATTGGCATCGAGGACAATAAACCGGAGGCTATTGACGCCTTGAAAAAGGCTTGTGCGGGAACCGGCATCGAGGTGGCAGCCCTCAAGACGAAGTATCCCCAGGGGGCGGAGAAGATGCTGATCAAAGTGCTGGCAGACCGGGAAGTTCCCATGGGAGGGCTGCCCATGGATGTGGGGGCCGTGGTGCAAAATGTAGGGACGGTGGCGGCCATTGCCGATGCGGTGGTACGCGGGTTGCCCCTTACGGAGCGGATTATGACCGTTTCGGGGGATGCCATTGCCGAACCGAAGAACCTGCGGGTGCGCATCGGTACGAAATATAGTGATGCTATTGCCTTCTGCGGTGGCTTTAAAGAAGAACCAGATAAACTGCTGGCGGGTGGCCCCATGATGGGCATGGCTCAGTTTACGGATGAGGTTCCGGTGATGAAGGGATCCTCCGGGATTTTGGCCTTGACCCGCAGGCTTACGGAGCATGGCCCAGAAATGAACTGCATCCGCTGTGGCCGTTGTGTCAAAGCTTGTCCAATGGGGCTGGTGCCCAGTATGTTATCGATACTTTCCCAGCGTCAGGATTTTGCGGCTTGCCGTGATTCCTACGGCTTGATGAACTGTGTGGAGTGCGGTTGTTGTACGTATATCTGTCCGGCCAAACGAAACATCGTGCAGTATATCCGCAATGCCAAAGGTTTTGTGCGGGCGGAGATGGCAAGGGCTAAAGCGAAGGAAGAACCGGCAAAGAAAGAGGGGGCGAAGGCATGAGTGAGTATACGATTTCCAGTTCCCCGCATATCCGCGATGGGGAGACGATCCCGGGGATTATGTGGCGGGTAAATGCGGCACTGCTCCCTGCCGCGGCATTTGCTGTCTGGTGGTTCGGCGTTCCGGCATTGGTCAACATGATGGTTGGTGCCTTTTTTGCGGTGGCATCAGAATATGTTTGGCAGCGGGCAATGCATCAGCCGGTTACGGCCTTTGATGGCAGTGCCTGCATAACGGGCCTTTTATTGGCGATGTCTATGTCGCCGGTCTTGCCGCCGTATATGGTGGCAATTGGTTCGGTGCTGGCCATCGTGGTAGCCAAGCAGTCCATGGGGGGCTTGGGGTTCAATATTTTCAATCCTGCGCATATTGGCCGTGCGGCGCTGATGGTTTCCTGGCCGGTGGCAATGACCACTTGGACGAAGATGCAGGATATGGGTGCCGGTGTTGATGCTATGACCAGTGCAACTCCGCTGAATATTCTCAAGCTGCAGGGGTATGATGCGTTGTTATCGACGTTTGGCGGACAGGCTAATCTGTATTGGAATATGTTTATCGGAACCCGCAATGGTTCATTGGGGGAGACCAGCACGGTATTACTGTTTTTGGGTGGTCTGTATCTGATTGGAAAAGGGTATGTGAATTGGGTGGTGCCGGTGGTCATGATTGGTACCGTTGGTTTGCTGACCTTTGTCTTTGGCCCTGCGGGGCTCTTTACTGGCGACCCGCTGTTCCATATGATGGCAGGGGGCTTGATGCTAGGGGCCTTCTTTATGGCTACGGATATGGTTACGATTCCCATGACGGTCAAAGGGCAGGTCATCTTTGCCGTCGGGGCTGGGGCCCTTACGGTATTGATCCGTCTGTTGGGCGGCTATCCGGAGGGCGTCTGCTATTCCATTCTCTTGATGAATGCGCTGACGCCGCTTATTGACCGCTTTACGAGACCGCGTATCTTTGGGGCTGGAGGTGACAAGTGATGGCTGAGGAACATTCGATTGTGAAGATTGCTTCGAATTTGGCGATGGCCTGCTTTATCTCTGGGGTGGTCATTGGCTCGGTCTATTACGTGACGGCTCCCGTGGCGGCACAAAAGGCGGAGATGATGAAGCAGGAGTCCATGAAGGCCTTGGTTCCCGATGCGGATTCCTTCCAGGAAGTGGCCGGCCATGTGGGCTGGTTTGCGGCGGTAAAGAACGGTCAAACCACCGCATATATCGTCCCCAGTGAGACCAAGGGTTATGGCGGTAAAATCAAGCTGCTGGTAGCGGTGACGGCGGATGCCAAGGTCATCGATTACAATATCCTGGAACACAACGAGACGCCGGGCCTCGGTGATAATGCGCAGAAGCCCGCTTTCCGGCAGCAGTTCGCTGGCAAGGGAATGGAACATCTGGTGGTCACAAAGGACCCTGCGGATAAAGAGGATATTCAGGCTATGACCGGTGCGACGATTTCCTCGCGGGCGGTGGTGCTTGGCGTCAAGCAGGCAGTAGAGGAAGTTGCGGCCTTGCAGGGAGGGAAATAAAATGAAGGAATTGTGGAATATCTTCAGCAAGGGGCTGGTAGCCGAAAATCCGATTTTTATTCTTGCCCTGTCCCTTTGTCCTGCCCTAGCGGTTACTACAAACGTTGTCAATGGCCTTACGATGGGGCTTACGGTTACCTTTGTCATTACGACGAATAACGTGGTGGTGTCCATCGTGCGCAAATGGGTAAATCCCAAGGTGCGCGTGCCGGTTTACATCACTTCGATAGCGACCATCGTTACGGTGGCTCAGCTGGTTTTGCAGGCCTATTTCCCCGAACTTTATAAGGCGTTGGGCATCTATTTGGCCTTGGTGGTGGTGTTTGCCATCATTTTGGCCCGGGCGGAGGTTTATGCGTCGAAACACGGTGTGGTGAAATCCTTTGCCGATGGGTTTGGCATGGGCTGTGGATTTACGCTGGCCATGCTGATCATTTCAGTGATTCGCGAACTCATCGGGGCCGGGACGATTCTAGGTATGCCGGTGTTTGGCGACGGCTATGAGCCGATGCTGATGATGGTACTGCCACCGGGGGCCTTTATCCTGATTGGCTATTTGGTGGCGGCCACAAAAACCTGGAATAAACATGTGGAGGAGAAGAAGGCCCAGGAAGCCCGCCGCATGGAGACGATGAAGGGAGCTGAGTCGTAATGGCAGAATATCTTACCTTATTTATCGGCGCAGTTGTCGTCAACAACTTCGTGCTGACCAAGTTCCTGGGGCTTTGCATTTTCTTTGGCATATCCAAGAATCTCAGTGCTTCGGTGGGCATGGGAATGGCGGTCACTTCGGTTATGACCATGAGCTCAATCCTCGCTTGGATCGTGTATTTCTTTGTGCTTCAGCCCTTGGGGCTGACGTTCCTGACGACAATTGTATTTGTCGTGCTGACGGCAAGCTTTGTACAGCTGCTGGAACTCATCATCAAGAAACAGGCCCCGGCCCTCTACAATATGTGGGGCATTTATCTGCTGCTTATTGCTACGAACTGTATCGTGCTGGCGGTGCCGCTTCTTAATGTGGAGAACAGCTATAGCCTGCTCAAGAGCATTGTGTTTGCCATTGGTTCAGGACTTGGCTTTGCCTTGGCTATTATTTTGATGGCATCTCTGCGGGAAAAGCTTGCCTATGCCGATGTTCCCAAACCGCTGGAGGGGATTGGCATCGCCTTTATCCTGGCTGGAATGCTTTCCCTGGCGTTCCTCGGGTTTTCGGGGATGCTGTGAGGAGGTCGTGATAGATGATGAATACTGCGATTATGATTATTGTGGTGCTGGTGGGGATCGGTACTTTTTTTGGCGTGGTGCTGGCGCTGGCAGATAAGAAATTTGCCATGGAGGTAAATCCCCTTATCCATGAAGTAGAGGATATATTGCCCAAAGGGCAGTGCGGCGCTTGCGGATTTGCTGGTTGCGCGAAATATGCTGAGGCAGTGGTGGAAGATGAGAGCGTGCCGCCAAATCTCTGTGTGCCGGGCAAGGCAGCAGTAGCGGCAAAGGTGGCAGAACTCACGGGGAAAAAGGCTGAGGCTGCCGAACCGAAATATGCGCATCTGAAATGCCGTGGAACGAAAACGGCGGCGGTAATGGCGGCCCGGTATGAAGGCATCCGGGATTGTGCGGCGGCAAAACTCATTCAAGGCGGGCCCAAGGGCTGCAAATATGGCTGCATCGGTTTTGGCAACTGCGTGCGCGCCTGTCCGTTTGGGGCGCTTTCCATGGGAGAAGATGGCCTGCCGATCGTTGATAAGGCAATCTGCACGGGGTGTGGCAAATGTGTTTCCACCTGCCCGCAGGCGATTTTGACCCTTCAGAGTTTTGAGGCTCCGGTACAGGTAGAATGCAGTTCGCATGATAAGGGCCCGGTGGCGAAGAAACTCTGCCAGAATGCCTGCATTGGCTGTGGCCTTTGTATGCGCAGCTGCGAACGTGGTGCGATCAAGATTGACCGGTTCGTGGCCGTGGTGGATCAGGAAATCTGCAAGACCTGTGCCAACCCCACCTGCCTTGCCAAGTGCCCAACCAAGGCGATACAGGAACTGGTGGCAGGGCGCATGATGAAGGAGGTGGTATAATACAGGTGGCATATTTTTAGTAAAGGATTGATTTTATGAATACTGAAACTGAAGAATTACTGGACTTTGTTGCGGAGTGTCCAACGCCCTTCCATACGGTTCAAGCCAGTGCGATGCGGCTGCGGCTGGCAGGGTTTCGAGAGCTTTCGCTGACGGATTCCTGGCAGATCGAGCGGGGCGGAAAGTACTTCGTGACGGTATACGATTCGACGCTGCTGGCCTTCGTGGCGGGAGAGTCCGATGGGCAGCTGCGGATGGCGGCGGCTCATACGGATTTTCCCTGCTTCCGGTTAAAACCGCAGGCTGGTATGGTGAAAGAAAAATGCGGCCTATTGAATGTAGAAAAATACGGCGGTTTGATTTTGCGCACTTGGCTGGATCGGCCGTTGTCATTAGCGGGAAAAATCGTGGTTCGTGGCGAAGATGCCTTTAATCCGGAAATCCGCCTGGTCGATTTTGAGCGTCCGTTGGCGACGATCCCGAGCCTGGCGATTCATATGGATCGGGAGGTCAATGATGAGGGGAAACTCAATGTCCAGACGGATATGCTGCCACTGGCAGCTGTCTTCGGCGGAGTGGAATCTTTGGAGGCAGATGCTGATGCCAAGACTTTTTTCGTGGATTGGCTGGCAGAGGAACTGGGTACAGCCGTTGAGGATATCCTTTCCTATGAGTTATCCCTTTATCCGGTGGAACATGGTTGTACGGTAGGTTTGCATGAGAAAATGGTATCTTCCCCGCGGCTGGATAATCTCACTTCGGTAAAAGCCTGCCTGGATGGAATTTGCGGGGCAGCGGAGACCGGCACGGGTATCCGGTTAATTGCTCTCTTTGACAATGAAGAGGTGGGGAGCTGCACGAAGCAGGGGGCGGCGTCCGCCGTGCTCATGCAGGTGCTGGAGCGCTTGTACACCGCCTTGGGAAAATCCCAGGAAGACCTGCTGCGGGATATTGCCGCAGGATTCCTTCTCTCGGTGGATGTAGCCCATGCGGTTCATCCCAATTATGCTGATAAAGCGGACCCAGCGGTACGGCCGGTGCTGGGGGCGGGGCTTACCTTGAAGCAGGCTTGCAGCCAGTCCTATGCCGGTGATGCCGAAGCGGTGGCGGTGGTTCGCGGCCTTTGCGAAGCGCAGGGTATCAAGTGGCAGCAGTTTGTCAATCGCAGTGACAGCCGCGGCGGCTCTACTTTAGGCTCGATTGCCTCGGCATTGGTACCCATGCGAACGATGGATATCGGGGTTCCGATTCTCGCGATGCATTCGGTACGGGAAACCATGGCGGGGACAGATCAGGAGGCCTTGTCAAAACTCCTGCAAGTGTTTATGGGTGATTGAGTGTGTAATGTATACAGATATACTTTACAAAAGACAATATTTTTTACATCATGCTTGTTGATTATGTATATATGCTATGCTATAATTACATACGTGGTATGAAAAATATTGTATGCAAAAATGGACATAGGAGGCGTTTGTATGGACTTTGGTAAATTCAAGAAACTGGCAGCCATTGGCATGGCTATGGTCGTTTCGGCAGCTGTTCTCACAGGTTGTGGCGGCGATGACGGCGGCAAGAAATTCCTGAATATCGCGACGGGCGGTACAGCTGGTACGTATTACCCAATTGGTGGTGCGATGGCCGAAATCCTCAACAAGGATATCAAAGGCATGAACGCCAGTGCGCAGAGTACCGGTGCTACCGTGGCAAATATCAATATGCTGAAGGATGGCTCGGTGGATCTGGCTATTGTTCAGAATGATATTACCTATTACGCTGTGAACGGCATGGAGATGTTCCAGGATAAGAAAGTGGACAACATCCGCGGCATCGCAACGCTGTATCCGGAGACTTGCCAGTTTGTAACCCTGGACAGCTCGGGAATCAAATCCATCAAGGATTTGAAGGGCAAGAAGGTGGCCGTCGGTGCAGCTGGTTCTGGTGCTGAGGCAAATGCTCGCCAGATTCTTGAAGCTTATGGCATCACCTATAACGACATTGAAGTTCAGTACCTGTCCTTTGCGGAAGGTGCCAGCGCCCTCAAGGATGGCAATGTGGATGCTGCTTTTCTGACGGCAGGTTATCCGACGGCATCGGTTCAGGATATCAGTTCCCAGAACAAGATTCGCCTGTTGCCAGTGGACAGCGACAAGGCTGAGGCGCTGATTGCGAAGTATCCGTTCTACACGAAGACGACGATTCCGGCAGGAACCTATGCAGGGTTCAACGAGGAAGTTCAGACGATTTCCGTTATGGCTATGCTGGTTGCTACGGATAAAGTCGATGACAAGCTGGGCTACGAGATTGCCAAGGCAATCTTCTCGAATCTCGACCGGTTGCAGGCAGCTCATTCGGTTGGTAAGCTCATCACGAAAGATGGTGCGATGAAGGGAATGTCCTTGCCGATGAACGCTGGTGCCGAGAAGTTCTTCAAGGAATAAGAAAAGCAGTTAGCCTTCCTCCGTATCATTGAGGAAGGCTAATTACGTGGGAGGAAAGAGACAAAATTGTGTTGGTGGAAACGGCCAGTGGTTTGGCTGGGTATTATCGGCATATTGCTGGGGGGCGGATATATCCTCAGCAGACCGTGCCTGTTTGTAAAGGCCGGTGGCAGCCGCGTGGCGGTGGTGCAGGCGGCGCCTGGTACGGAATTTTCCATCCGCTTCATTCATTCGGTGCAGAAAACGCCAGTGGAAGAAAACTTAGCCGTCGATGCGGATGGTCACAGTTTTGTTCTTCACTCCACAAAGTATCAATCCTTTGGTGTCGGTCTGCCTTTTCTGGAAGGAGAGGGGGACTTCCGGCAGGAGGGGGATTATTACATCATGGATAATATGGAACGGCATTTCCCGTCGCTGACGCTCCGGACTGGGGTGGGCACGAAGCTGACCCTGTTTCTGGGGGGGCAGGAATACCGTATCTATGAATCATATCCACCGGGAACGCCGGTAGAAATCTATGTCAATTCATTAGGAAAGGGTTTGTTATCATGAAAGAGTCTGAAGCAAAGAGAGCCGAGGACGTCCTGAAGGAATTCGATAAAGAGTCCGATACCATGGAGTATACGGGCTTTATGGCGAAAATCGTGGCGGCCATTGCCATCGCGTTCTCGGTCTTTCAACTTTATACCGCTACCTTTGGTGTGCTGGATGCACAGCTGCAGCGCGGTATCCATCTTGGGTTCGGTTTGGCGTTGGTCTATCTTTTATACCCGACCTGCAAATCCTGGTCGCGGCATAAAATTCATCCCCTGGATTTGGTGCTGGCTGTTTTGGGAGCGGCTGCTCCGGCCTACATCATCTACGAATTCCAGAATCTTGTGCTGCGGGCTGGTACCGTTTCGGATGTAGATTTGGTGGTAGGTGCTGTGGGTATCCTGCTGGTTATTGAGGCTACACGCCGCGTCGTAGGCCTGCCGATGGTTTGTGTGGTCTTGGTATTTTTAGGTTATGCCTTTACTGGCCCGTATATGCCGGGGGTGCTGGCCCATCGTGGCCTGACCCTTTCCCAGTTGGTCAGCCATCTGTATTTTACGACGGAGGGTATTTTTGGTATTCCCCTGGGTGTTTCTTCTACTTTTATTTTCTTGTTTATTCTCTTTGGTGCTTATCTGGAATCTACGGGCTTGGGCAAGTTCTTCATTGACCTTGCCAATGCTATTGCCGGTTGGGCCAGTGGTGGCCCGGCTAAAGTGGCAGTGCTGTCCTCTGGCTTGATGGGGACAGTTTCCGGCAGTTCGGTTGCCAATGTAGTTGGTACGGGGTCCCTTACGATTCCTATGATGAAAAAGCTGGGGTATCATAAGAATTTTGCTGGTGCCGTTGAGGCGGCTGCTTCCACGGGTGGCCAGTTGATGCCGCCGGTAATGGGAGCCGCAGCCTTCCTGATGGCGGAATTCGTCGGTGTGCCGTATATCGATATCGTCAAAGCGGCTGTCGTTCCGGCCTTGCTCTATTTCGCTGGCGTGTGGCTGGGGGTACATTTTGAGGCAAAGCGCAAGAACCTTAAAGGTATTCCGCGCGACCAACTGCCGAAAATCCTGACGCTATTGAAGGAGCGCGGCCATTTGGCTTTGCCGCTGATTATCATTGTTTATCTGCTGGTGTCGGGGTATACGCCGATGCGCGCAGCCTTGGTGGCAATCGTCTTGTCCATCATTTGCTCGGCCCTTCGTAAGTCAACTCGCATGAAACCGATTGAGATTGTCCGGGGCTTGGAAAAAGGTGCCCGCAATGTCCTGGGTGTGCTGGTAGCCTGTGCTGCAGCTGGTATTATCATCGGTGTGGTAACCAAAACGGGTGTTGGCCTCAAATTGGCCTCCGGCTTGTTGGAATTGTCCGGCGGTATGCTGCTGCCGACCATGTTCTTTACCATGATTACAGCTATTATTCTGGGCATGGGCGTGCCGACGACGGCTAACTATGTCATTACGTCGACGATTGCTGCGCCGGCACTGGTGCAGATGGGGGTTCCGGTTCTGGCAGCGCACATGTTTGTGTTTTACTTCGGCATCATTGCCGATGTAACACCGCCGGTGGCACTCGCTGCCTATGCCGGTGCGGGCATAAGCGGTGGCAATGCGCTGAAAACAGGCGTCAACGCTTCGAAGCTGGCCATTGCGGCCTTCATCATTCCGTATATTTTCGTGCTATCGCCGGTTATTCTGATGATGGAAGGAACGGCTGTCGACTTGCTGTTGTCGACGGTTACGGCTCTCATTGGAATGGTAGCTCTGTCTTCGGCTTTGATTGGTTATCTGGCAGACAATTGCCGTACGCCAGAACGCATCCTGTTGGTAGTGGGCGGCCTTTTGATGATTAAGCCGGGACTCTTGACGGACGTTATCGGAATTGCTATCTTCGTCATCATCCTGTTGTTCCAGCAGAAACGGAAACAGCAGATACAAACGGTGTAACTTGGATTGTGTCGCTGAAATCGTGCGATAAAAGGAAAAGCCCCCGGATTTCGTAATCCGGGGGCTTTCTGCGTCATCAGCTCATTTTTTGCTGCACAGAGCCTTCCTCAGCACTGCAGAGCTCATAATGTCGCTATGACGGTCAAAAGCTGCCTGCATTTTTTGACCTAGTCCTACCGCCTCAAGAAGGACATCCTCAGCTTTGGCTTGAAGCAGGAAAAAATCCTCCTCCAGTAAAGCGAAGCTAGCGGTGGCCCGGTCAGCGTTTTGTTTATTCAAACCAAAACCTCCCGATAGAGTGTCGTCGGTCTATGCAGGACCGCAAGTTTATTATAGAGGAAAGAATCTGGATATGCAATAAGAAACGATAAAATTTTTAAGAAACTTTTAACGATATATATTCTCTTTTATTACATGAAATATCTTTACAATAATCAATCGCCTGTGGTATAATATTCCTGTTCGCAACGAACACGGAGAGGTGTCCGAGTGGTCGAAGGTGCTTGACTCGAAATCAAGTGTGGTTAATAGCCACCGTGGGTTCGAATCCCACCCTCTCTGCCATTGAATTCAAGGGCTCGCGGGTTTTCCGCGGGTCTTTTTTGTTTGCTGATTTTGGTGCTCAGCGGGTTTGCAGCGGGTTTCGTGGCGAAGTTTTTTTGCCGCGAAGGGCTGTTTTAGGGCGTTGTGTCCGTGATTTACGGACACGATTGACCCTATTTTTTTGTCTTTGTATTGCGGACAGTCGCGGGTTGACCGGTCAGCTGTCCAGGTTTATTGTGCTTTGTATTTACTGGTACCTTTCGGGGAACCGATGAGGTTTTCGGCATCGGATTCGAGCCACTTGCCGACGGCAGATTTGCTTTCTTCGTCGATATGGGTGTAGATATCCATGGTGATCTGGATGGTTGAGTGGCCCAGTTGTTCCTGGATATCTTTGAAGTCAAATTTGCCGGAGGCTTTCATGCGGCTGGCCATGTCGTGGCGCAGCATGTGGAAGGTGGTTTTAATGCCAAGCTTTCGGCGGATGTTGCAAAAATCTGAGGAAAATACGGCTGGGTTTATGTAGCGCCCATTTTCCCGCGTGAATACGAGGTCGGGGTGTTCCCAGTTTTGGGCCTGCAGCCGCTTGGCGGCTTGCATGGCTTTGTAGGTGGTAAGTTCTTGGCAGAGTGCCGCTGGGATGTAGAGTTCCCGTTTGCTGGTGGTGGTTTTGGGTTCGGCAAGGTAGACTGGGGCCTCTTTGCCGGGCTGTTTGGCACCGTTGGCGAGGGCGTAGCGCACGCGAAGTTTTCCTGCCGCAAGGTCGATGTCCTGCCAATGCAGGGCGAGCAGTTCGCCGCGGCGCAGGCCGGTAAAGTATTCCGTGAGCAGCAGGTAGCGCCAGCAGTAGTAGGGGGAGGCTGCGTTTAGCAGTGCCTCGCGGTCGGCGCGGCTGGGGCGGATGAATGGTTTTTTCGGCTTGCGCTTGGGTAGTTCCAGGTCGTCGGCAGGGTTGTCGTCGATGAGTTTTAGTTTGACAGCCCGTTTGAAGGCCATGCGCATGATGGTGCGGAAGTATTGTGCCGTGCGGTAGTGGTGATTCATTTGTTTGGTGATGATGCGTTGCAGTTCAAATGAGGTGACGGCGCTGAGGGGTAGGCGGCCGATGGCAGCGATGGCGTAGTTTAGCATGTGCTGGTAGCTGGCGGCGGTGTCGGCGCGGATTTGTGGGCGGGAGTAGGTTTCGAACCAGCTCGTGAGCCAGTGGGCAACGGTCAGCCGGTCAGCGGCGAGGGAGTTGGGGCTGGCGTATTTGATGGTTAGTTCCTCAAGTGCCGCCCGCGCCTCGCGTTTGCTGAGGCAGGTTTTTGTCCGTTTGATCATCCGACCGGTTTTGCCGTCGTAGCCGATATTTAGCTGTGCAATCCAGCGGTCTTTTTTCTCATCGTGGTAGATGGAGCCGTCGCCGGGCAGGCGGCGGTTTTTCTTTTTGGTTGTCATTTCCTGTCACTCCCTTTGGTGGTGTCAGGAAAGATGTGGATGATTCCCCGTGCTTGTTGATAAATATGTGGATATCTTGTGGATTTGCTGTGGGTAATCGGTGGATAAGGGGCAGGGCTGGTACGGTTGCGGGATATGTTGCAGGTACCCTTGCAGGCCGTCTTGCGGGTCTATGGTGCCTTGTGGATAGCCGCGAGCGCCCGCCGTTATTGGGCGGCGGGCACTGCTAAGACGTACCTTATTTGGTAGACATATCCTTTTAGTAGTGAGGCCTGGCTCTTTGACCGGTCAATTCCTGTGGGTGTTCATGCTGGAGAGTACCAGTTCGACGGCCTGGCGTTGTTCTGGTGTCAGGATGGCGAGCTGCTCCAGGATGCGGCGGTTTACGCTGTCACGGTTGGCTCCGATGAGGTAGTCGACGGTGACGTCGAAGAAGGCCGCGATGCGCGGCAGACGGTCGACGCTCGGGAAGGAGCGGCCCTGTTCCCAGTTGGCATAGGTCGTGTTTGGTACGCCGAGGATCTCGGCCATTTGGTTTTGCTTGATGAGCAGTTCTTGCCGCAGGGTTTTGAGGCGCTGCGGGAAGAGGTTATCGCGGGCGTCCTGGGCGGCAAGGTCAGCGAGGCGTTCCTTGAGGTCCGGGCGCACGGTTTCGATTGACGGGTCAAGATGGGCCGGCGCTGTTCTGTCGTGCTTTGTTTTTTCGTTCACCTGTAAGCCTCCTTTCGTCTTTATTTTACCATAGGATGACGCAAAATACCATTAAATACGACTAAAATCCGTTGCAATCACTAAAATATGGTAGACAACAATAGAAAACAGATGTATAATAAAACTAACAGATGGGGATTATGCTGATAAAATCAATTATTTTTTGGGAATATTAAAAACTTTATTGGCATTTGTCCTTGTGGGTAGGATCATCTCCTCTGATTTTTGCGGAAGGATGTGGATGTATGGAGGACACAGAAAAGATTCTTTTGTCAGTGCAGGAGTTTTCTAAGGTGACGGGCCTCGGAGAGAAGTCGATTCGAAGGCTTTCCCATGTGCGCGGGTTTCCGGCAATACGCATCGGTCATCGCATCATGATTCATAAGCGGTCGGCGGAGGTGTGGCTGGCGGATTGCGCGGCGCATCAGGATGCTTGTCTGCCGTCGATTGAGATCTGATGGATACGCTCGGCGGGTGGATGCAGGAGATTCGCTATTTTTATAAGCGGCAGCTGTCGTTTCCGCTGTCCACGCATGCGCAGGCGCTCTGGTCGTATTTGATGTATCGGGGCAATGAGGCGTTCTGGCATTTCCCGATCCGGCTGTCGCTGATGGAGTTGGCGGGGGCTACGGGGATGTCGCTGACGATGGTCAAGCGGGCGCGCCGTGAGCTCGAGGAGTATGGCTATATCCGGCATAAGGCTTTTGGCGGCAATCGGCCGGCGGGGTATTATATGCTCTCGAATATCCATATCGGCCAGCAGATGGGGCCGAAACTACCAAATCTTGCCCCCAAGGAGGCGGCCAAGGCGGAAGGGGCGGATTGAGGCAGGGGCGACATCTTTGCTGCGCGGTGGCAAGCGGTAGCGAGATGAGGAGGAGTTATAAGGGAGATTTGAAATTGGTACAATCGAATGATGGTCTATCTGAGTATGAGTGTTTTCGGGGCAGGACTGCCGAAGAGTGTGAGATCCTGGACGTCTACCGGCGTGTGGGGATACTGATCCGGTTTGACCGGTCAAGGATGCTGGCACTGGTGAATGGTGTTGCGGTGGCGCGGATTGCCCTGGCGGACAGCGAGAGGAGGAGTTCTCATGGATAATGCGATTCGGGTGCGGATTGATG
>NZ_JAILKR010000106.1 GCF_024693525.1 Selenomonas sp.
ACTCAATGCCAAACTCTTCAACCGGACCACGCGTTCCGTCAGCCTGACGCCGGTGGGCTTTCAATTTTTGGACGATGCCCAGCAGATGCTGTCGCTCTACTATCATTCGCTGGAATGGATTTCCACCTTCCATCAGCAAAAACGCACGGTACTGCGCATTGGCTATGCCGATTCCCATGCCAACTGCCTGATCAGTAAGATTCTCACCCCTGTTCTGGCAGAAAACACCAATATCGTGCCCGAACTCACGCTTGACCAGACCGATGCCAACCTGCACCGCCTAGCCACCAACCAGCTGGATCTGGTCATCGGCATGAAAGATGCCAAGTTCCACGATGATGCTATTGCCTTTCAAAAGCTCTGCGATGATGCCTTTGTCTGTGTGGTAAATAAGCAGCATCCATTAGCGCAGAAATGCAAAAAGAGACGCCAAAAAAGCGTCTCCTCTGCGGATTTCTGGCCCTATCGCCAGATTATCGATATTCCACCCTATTTGTTGAAACATGTCTTTTCCCGCGGTCATCATATCGTACCGGTCAATGATGAACGCGATAACATCCTCTGTGCCACAACCAGTGAAGCCTATAATCTTGCTCTAGCGGGAGCTGGCTTTTCCCTGATTCCCAGCCATCTGGCACCGCCCCATAAGGATCTTGTCTTTCTTCCTTGGGAAGAATCCCCCCACGCCCCCATGGGCATTTACTACCGTCAGCAAGCAGCCTTGGATAAAAATCCGGCGCTTTCCCAATTCATCGATACTGCCCAAAGCTGTCGAATCCGATAACTCCGAATCAAACGCCTGCCGCACAACTGCCCTGTGCCATGTTATCGTTACCGCCGCCATGTCCATTTAATTTTTTATTGAGCACGGCTATGCGCTCCCGGCAGCTATGCGGTACAGAAGTTCCTCGCGCCAGAATGTAATTCAACCTGTTTTTCTGCTTATAAAACAACGTAACCTGTGCCTGTGGGTCTTCGGCAAGTCGTTGCGCCAGTTTTCTGGCTGCATCAGCCGAAATATCCTCGAAACGGATTTCCACAAATTTAATATCTTCTTTAAGCTCCGCCTTTTCCAAAAGCTGCGGAGCTATTTCGTTTACCCAGCGCTCTTCAGCTGCAGTCAGCTTATCCTGAAGCTCTTTCTTTTCTGCCTGCAGACGTTCTACCCCCTGCTCGATTTCTTCATCTTTAAGCGAAAGCAGCTGCGAAGCACCATTTAACGCCTGCCAGCATCTTTGGATTTTAGCCAGTGCCCGCCTTCCACACAAGAAATAAATCCGCGTACCGTCCTTATGCTTTTCCATTTTGAAAATCTTGACCAGTCCAATCATGCCGGTCATAGGCGGGTGCGTACCACAGCAGGTACAGACATCGCTGCCTTCAATGCTGACCACCCGTACAGGACCGGTCAGCTTATCATTGAATTTACGCGTAGCATAAACAGCGGCCTGTTCGGCATCCATCCAAGTTGTTTTTACCGGCAGATTTTCCTGAATCTGCGCGTTCGCCAGTGTTTCCACCTGCTGCACTTCTGCGGCACTGACCTCGCGGTTGAGATCAATCGTCACCATTTCTTCCGTCATATGGAAGCCTACATTATCGGCCTGACAGAATTTCCAAAAGCCATAGGATAAGAGATGTTCCCCACAATGTTGCTGCATATGGTCAAAGCGCATCTGCCAGTCGATTTCTGCGGTAACTTCTGTGCCCACAGCGATGGATTCTGCCGTTTCATGATAGATCGTTCCATCCTTTTCCCGCACATGGGTAACCGCAACGCTCTTATCCGCCAAAATCAGCTTGCCCGTATCGCTTAGCTGACCGCCACCCTCGGGATAAAATACCGTTTCAGAAAGCTCCACGCCAAAACCTTTTTTCAGCTCCCTGCAAGCCGTAACGACAGTCTTACAGCTGCGCAGCATTACCTTTTCATCGTATAATCTTATGGTTTTCGTTTCTGTCATCGTTCACACCTCATCATTACGCATGGTCAGATTTTAAGCCGGCTCCACACATAGACAACAATGCCTCATCCGGTCTTCCATACCGCTCACAGTAATGTTCATAACCAGCATATACCGCCGCCGTGGTATGTTCACAATAGATGCCCTGGCGGGCAATCTTCTCCCGTGCGCTTAGGATTTTATCCTCAGGAATCGTTATCCCCTGCACTTTGTATCGATACATATAGTCCAAAATCTCTGCACTTCGCATCGGCACGCCGATAGCAATCCCCTCAGCCATCGTCGGTTGGAACGGTTCATAGGTGATATCGGCAGCACCTGCTGCCATGGCTTTTATAAACGGCTGACACAATTCACTCTGCACCGCCACAACCTGCGGCATATGGTCAATCGCACCACTATTCAGCAGTTCTTCCAGCCCTTTCATCACACCGATAAAGAGGGTCCCATTGCCCACAGGCACAAAGATATGTTCCGGGATGCGGCCTAACTGCTCGTATGTTTCGTAAATATAAGTTTTCGTCCCCTCATAAAAGAACGGATTATAGACATGATTGGCGTAATACACGCCCTCTTTTTCAACCTTTTCCCGGCAGACATCGGCACAATGATCACGATTGCCCGACACAATCACTGCTTTTGCACCATGGGCTTCAATCATGCGGATTTTCTTGTCCGATGTCCCTTCCGGCACAAAAATTTCACAGGCAATACCCACGCGTCCACAATACGCAGCCACACTATTGCCGGCATTGCCACTGCTATCCTGCACCACCCGATCCACGCCCAAGGATTTTATCTGTGCCACCAGTACTGCCGCACCTCTGTCCTTAAAAGACAGCGTTGGCATATAATAATCCATTTTGAACAAAGTATGCGCATCAAAGGGAATAATCGGCGTCATCCCTTCCCCCAGCGTAACCTACTGCCATTCTTCACCAGTCAGAGCCATAAACCTGTGGTACCGAAAAAGCCCCCATACTTTATGGTCAATCAGTTCCGCAGAAAATTTAGGTGGAACATATTCTAACTTCCATAAGCCACCACAGTTACATTTACTTTTTCGCGTTGTAACATCTTCCTGGCGGCCACATTTCGTGCATACAAAATTCATACTATCGCCCCTCCGCTATGTCTTTATTCTCCCCCTTAAAATGTGAATCCTGCTCAATCTATGTTCAATCCACGACATTCGGCTACGGCTTCAATTTCCACCAACGCTCCATGATGCAGTTTCCCCGCCGGCACAATTACCCGAGCAGGCTTATGCCCACCAAAGAATTCTGCACAAGCTGCATTCACGACATCCCAATCTGCTATATCGGATATATAGACATGTACGGAAGCCACATTGTCACGGCTAAGCCCTGCTGCAATCAATACCTTATCCAAATTCCGCAACGAACGCGCAGCCTGCATATCAGCTCCCCCCTGTACCACCTTTCCTGTAACAGGGTCCATCGGCAATTGTCCAGAAATATAGAGCATTCCTCCTGCAATCACACCTGGGCTATAATGACCATTTGCCTTAACATCCATCGGTTGTACTTTTTTCATAAAAAGCTCCTCCTTATAATAATTTATTTAATATATATTTTTTTATATAACGAAGGTAAAAAAAGTTGGGGCGTTAGCGTTTACCCCGAACTTCATCTAAATAACTGTACACCGTTACACGATTAACGCCTAATCGTTCAGCCACCTGGTCGATACTGCCCTTTAGCTGAAAAATCCCGCGTGTCTCCATAAAACGGATTTTTTCGATGCGCTCCTCACGACTAAGCGCTGTTACATCAACACCAGACAAAATATTGTCAATCAGCGAAAGAACCATCTCTTCCACCCGTTGGCCCTGATTTTCTTGTATCAGTTCTGGCTTTGGCTGCGGCATAAAACCCTTGAGATAGTCTATCTGCTGTTGCGTGCGAGTCATATCGATATTGATGCACATCGCCCCCAACAGAGAGCCATCATCATCACGAATCAACACCGATGACGTACGGATCAGCTTTCCCTTCTTATGGAAAAAATCATTGACCGCATACTCACTGCTCACACCGTGCTCGATAGTATTCTTTACAAAGTGTTCAAATCCCTGACCGATCTCCCGACCTGTGACCGTACCATTCGCGACATAAACCACGCTATGCTCAGGATCGGCAATATCATGGAGTACTACCTCACACTCATCCCCAAAAGTCGCCGCTAACATATCCACCATAGGGATATAAGCTTTCAGCTTTGGATGCATACCTTCATCCCCTAACCTCTTATACGCATTTCTTTGTTTGTGTTTATTATATAATATTTTATACGCCGCGTCAATAAATATATTTTTTTATATGCGCAGCAAGGTCTCGATAGCCTTTTCGCTAACAAAAAAGCTATCGAGAACGCGGCACAACACATGTCCGCGTCTCCATAGCCTTTGGAAATGGAATCCCAACCTTATAACAATTTTGTTACCAGCACAAACAAAGGGATTGCAATAATCGTACGTTCCAGGAAAATAATAAAGAGTTTCTTAAAGTCCAGCCCAACACCGGATTTAACGATGATACTTCCCACTTCAGTCAGATAGATAATCTGCACCAAGGAAAGCCCTGCTACGAGGAATCGCGTGGTTTCCGGCAAATCCTGGCTGGTAATCAACGCCGGGATAAACATATCGATAAACCCCACCAAGGTTGCTGGTGCAATCTGGAATGCCCCTTCAATCCCCAGAAGGCTCATATAAGCCCCCATAGGATAGGAAATCCACTGCATGATGCTCGTCTCATTTACGAGCAGCGTGCCAATCGTTCCCCAAGCGATAACGATAGGAATGAGATCCAGCACGATACCGATTGTCATTTTACCACCGGCTTTTAAGGCTTCGGCAAGACGGAATTTCGCAGCTCGTCCCAACGCCTCAGTCCACGCCCAACGAACGAGCGAAGCATCTTTAGGCACTTCTTCGTTGATTTTCTTTTCCCCATGAAACGTATCCGGAATGGATTTCAACGGACGGATGCGAACACCAATTGCCGCCAGTATCAGACCAATAATCGTAACAGAACCATAAAGCAGCAGAAAATGCGACGTGACATGAAGAGTTTCCGCTACAACCATGCAGAACGGAATCGACACCAGCGAGAAATTCGTCATAATAGACGCTGCCTCACGTTTGCTGTAAAAACCGCTATTGTACTGATTTCCCGTGATCAGCACCGCCGTATTGGACGATGCCAGCCAGGAAGCAATGAGATCTACCGACGCACGGCCTGGAACATGAAACAGTGGACGAATCAATGGTTTCAACAAGATTCCTGTAAATTCCATGATGCCGCAATCCGTCAAAAACGGCAATACAAAACTCAGCGTTACAGCTAAGGCTACCAGCGTCTGGGAAAGCCCCACCATACTTTCGCCTACGTCAGCACTGCGAACAGCTTCAGGACCAACGCCCAGCACCACGCACAGCGTGACGAACATAGCCACCAGCCGCGTCACCATATAAGGTTTCGATACCCACAAGAGCCCTGCCAGCCATTCATGCTTCCGCAAGAAAGCCGGTTTCCAAACTTGCCCGATCAATGCCCCTACCGAAGAAAATACCACAATTGCCGTCAACAGCCATGGTAGATTCGCCTGGATAGCCTTATCCAACATTTCCGTCAACACCGACAAAGTCGTGTTGAAGTCACTTTGTCCCCCACTTACCGGGAACAGAAACATAAAACAGCCAAAGCCCGAGCAAAGCAAAAATTTTGCCGTTTCTTTCCAGGAATATTCCTTTACGCCTTCCATCCTTGTACCTTCTTTCATAAAATAAGCAACGACATTTCATAGTAGCGCTTATTTTATGAAATGTCGTTGCGTTTTATTCATGTGCAGTAATTATTATACAGCATTATTTATTTTTTGCAAGAAAAACTGTATGATTATGCAATTTCTCCGTTATTTTTTCGGTGCAACCTTAGTTTCCTGTCCAGCAGGTGCCTTAGGCGGCTGAGCGGCTTTAGTTGCAGGAACTGTTTTCTCTTGTTTTTCCGGCACAACAGCCTTTTCTGCCTTGCCATTTTTCACTGCTTCCTGTTTTCCCTTTGCCTTCGCTTCAGCAGCAGCTGCTGCATCAGCCGCAGCCTGTTCCTGCGCCTGGACTTGCTCCTCGTAAGAGGTTAAACAGTCCTCTACTGTCTTCTTCAACTCTTTGGCATTACTGCCATATCCGCCAAGGTCATTCATGTTAATCGCTGACAGATAATCGCTAGCCACCTGAAGCTTATTGATATCACCATTGCCCAGATAGACCCGGTAAGCAATCTCTGCGGACACATAGCCATAAAGATTATAGCCAAAGCTTTTCTGGCCTTCGTCTTCAAACAAGGACAGATATACCTGGGCCGATTGGTAATCGTCCTCTGCCAGCATCGCCTTACCTTTTTCCAAGTTCTCAGCCAGCAACCGCTCCCGCGAAATCTTAACCAAACCAAACAAAACGACTCCACCCAGCAACAGTAAAATCAATATGCCAGCAATAATAGCCTTAACCTTTATCATACGAAACATCATGCAGTCTTCCTATCTATATATATTTAAAAATCTAACCCTATTGATTATACAGGACAACGCCAGTTTTTTCAAAACTATTTCCCAACAGGCAATAATCCTCTTTTATTCGTCGCTACACAATTAATAATAACTATATCACAACAATTAAAAATAATGATTCAAATTAGTTATAGAATGGGAAAATAATCACGTTTTCCATTGACAAAGAACAATTTAGTACCTATACTATTCTTGAGATGATAATTATGGCTGATTCATGAAAATTCTAGTTTTTACGCGCCTTCATGACGGTTTTCACGGCTAAGTTTTCACTGTTTTTGCTAAAATTATCCATAAGCTAAGCTTATGAATTAATAATTTTGAGGAGAGTGTTTCATTATGGCAAAGAACCCAGTTCAGATTATGGAGACAGTCCTTCGTGATGGTCATCAGTCTTTGTGCGCCACGCGTATGCGCATCGAAGATATGCTCCCGCAACTGGAAGCATTAGATGCTGTCGGTTATAAAGCACTGGAAGCCTGGGGCGGTGCAACGTTTGATACGTGCCTGCGTTTCCTTGGGGAGGATCCCTGGGAACGCCTTGATACGTTGAAAGCCAACCTCAACACACCGATTCAGATGCTTCTTCGCGGCCAGAACCTTTTGGGCTACAATCACTACTCCAATGACGTTGTGGAAAAATTTGTCCAGAAAGCTTCCGAGCACGGTGTCGGCGTATTCCGCATTTTCGATGCCTTAAACGATGTCCGCAACCTCAAAGTTGCCATCAATGCAGCACTCCATTGTCCGGAAAAACCAGAGGTACAGGGCTGCCTCGTCTACACCATCAGCCCGGTTCATACGAACGAAAAATTCGTCGAACTCGCGAAAGAGTTGCAGGATATGGGCTGCCATTCCATCTGCATCAAGGATATGTCCGGTCTTTTAAAACCGTATGTAGCCGAAGACCTCGTCAAAAAACTCAAGGCTGCCCTCGACATCCCAGTCGAGCTCCATACGCACTGCACGTCCGGTTTCGGCCATGCTACATACCTCAAAGCTATCGAAGCGGGTGTCGATATCATCGATACGGCCCTTGCTCCGTTCTCCTCTGACACCTCCCAGCCATGCACGGAAACGATGGTTCGCGCCCTCGAAGGCACCGAATACGATACCGGCATCGACGTCCAGAAACTCACGCCGATTTCCAAACACTTCCTCTCCGTCAAGAAACGCATCATTGAGGAATTCAACCTCAAGGGGTATTTCGATATCAATCCAAACGTCCTCGACTTCCAGATTCCGGGCGGCATGCTCTCGAATCTTGCCAACCAGCTCAAAGAAGCCGGCATGGAAGACAAATATCAGGAGCTTCTCGATGAGATGCCACGAGTCCGCAAAGACCTGGGCTATCCGCCGCTCGTTACGCCGTCCTCCCAGATTGTCGGCACCATGGCTACCTTCAACGTCATGAGCGGTCAGCGCTATAAGATGGTTCCGAAAGAATTCAAGGATCTGGCCCGGGGCAAATTCGGCCGCACGCCGGTTGCCGTTGACCGCGACTTCCTCACGAAGACGCTTGGTATTGCACCAGAGGACATCATCGAAGATTGCTCGGTTGAGGACGCTAAAGCTAAAACTTTTGCCGAGTTTGAAGCAGAACTCAAAGAAAAGGGCTATCTGAATCCGTCTGAGGAAGACGTTCTCTCCTACGCCCTGTTCCCACAGGTTGCCGAAGAGTTCTTCCAGAATCACTACCAGAAAATCACGGCTTACAAGAAAGCCTGATAATACTTGGCACCTCCTGTTATCCTATAAGTCAGCAGCCCCGCAGTTTTGCGGGGCTGTTTTATGTATACAAACTAACACAAGCTTGACAGCCACTAATCCTTGCCGATATAATAGATATGTAAAATTTATTATATCTAAGGCAATGGCGCCTTTTGCGACTATCCGGTACATGGGTGACGTGTGCTCTTTTTGTGATAGGAACAAAAGGCTTATTTTATTGGAAAAGAGGTATTATTCATGGATCTATTAAACACTGTTGTCAATGAGGTCAACAACGTCCTCTGGTCGTATGTGCTCATTGCCGTACTCGTCGGCTGCGGCCTTTGGTTCACGCTCTCGACGAAATTCGTCCAGCTGCGCATGCTGCCAGAAATGGTTCGCCTGCTGACCGATGGTATCGGCGAAAAAACGAAGGGCAAATCCATCAGCTCCTTCCAGGCCTTCTGCGTCAGTACAGCGTCCCGTGTTGGTGTCGGCAACATTGCTGGTGTGGCTATCGCAATCGTTACCGGCGGCCCGGGTGCCGTATTCTGGATGTGGGTCATCGCTTTCATCGGCTGTGCGACAGGCTTCGTCGAGAGCACCTTGGCCCAGATTTACAAACTGCCGCGTGGCAACAACGCCTTCCACGGCGGCCCGGCTTACTACATCCAGAATGCCCTCAAGCAGCCTGGTGTCGCTAAGCTCTTTGCGATTCTCATCGCCATCACCTACGGTCTTATCTACAACTCCGTACAGTCCAACACCATCGCGCTTTCGGTCCAGAACGCTTTCGGCATCCCGCAGATTGGCACGGCCGTCATCCTCTGTGTCCTTACCGCGCTTGTCATCTTCGGCGGCATGACCCGTATCGCCAAATTCACGGAGTTCCTGGTTCCCATCATGGCTGGTCTCTACATCCTGACGGCCATCGCCGTTATTCTCTTCAACCTCGATAAAGTTCCGGGCATGTTTGCCCTGATCGTACATGATGCATTCTCCCCGCAGGCAGCGGTCGGCGGCGGTCTCGGCTCGGCCATCCTCACGGGTGTCAAACGCGGCCTGTTCTCCAACGAGGCCGGCGAAGGCTCCGTACCGAATGCAGCAGCTACGGCTGACGTTACCCATCCGGTCAAACAGGGGCTTGTCCAGGCCTTCGGTGTCTACGTCGATACCTGGCTTGTCTGCTCCGCTTCCGCTTTCATCATCCTGCTCTCGGGCCAGTATGTCATCGGCGGTGACGTAACCGGTGCCGCCTTGGCGCAGGCATCTCTTGCCAGCATCTTTGGCGCCCTGGCACCGATTTGCGTATCCATCATGATCATGATGTTTGCCTTCAGCTCCATCTGCGGCAACTACTACTATGGCGAAATCAACATCGCCTTCTTCGAGAAGAAATCCAAGACGTCCCTGAACGTTTTCCGCCTTCTCTGCGTCGCCATGGTATTCTTCGGCAGCGTCGCAGAGCTCTCGCTGGTCTGGAACCTTGCCGACCTCTTCATGGGCTTCTTGTGCCTGACCAACCTCTACGCAATCGCCCGTCTCAGCAAACGCGTCCGCATCACGCTGGCTGACTACCTCGACCAGAAACGCCGCGGCATCACCGAGCCGGTATTTGACCCAGCCATCCTCGGCGACGAAACCGGCATCCATGCCTGGGGCATTGATAAAAAATAATACCGCATACGAAAAGGCCAGGCTATCCGCATCGATAGCCCGGCCTTTTTTGTATGCCCATCATAAAACACCGAACACTCAATCCCACACCGAAAAGCGGGCGGGAGAAACATAATATTGTTTCGTACGTTGTATTTCAACTTTTTGTGGTAATACTCGTGTCATTTACTCGACAGGGAACACATCCGCACCACAATTAGGGCAAAATTTGGCACCTTCAGGAATTTCCTCCGAACATTTTCTACAATACATACTTCCACATCCTTACAATCAATTCAAACAGCACTCCAACTATACCGAATCCAAATAGAAATCCCGAAATAATCCTTTTTATATTATTTGACTCATATGAAGTTATTAATTGAATACTCCCATCCATAACCATCGACATAAGCAGCCAAAGATTATACCTAAAAGGAAAAATAATATTATCAGCTGCCATAATAATGGCTATTAATTCGCCTAACAATATCCCCATACAGCGTGCGCAAAGTAGAAATTGATAACTGCATATAAAAAAGCTACGGCTAGGCAACTGATGATAGCCCCAATATTTGCGAAAAATAATCATCGATGACTTTGTCAAGATAAGTGTGTAAATTTTTTTGATTTATAAACCATATTTGGAAAACAAAAATAGGGGCTGACGGTCATTTTGACTGATCAGCCCCATATAAATTGCCCATAAATCCAAAAATTTCGCGAAATCATTTAACATTCGGCCCTATTTCACCGATAATATTATGTGGAGTGATTTATGCCAACAGGGAGGTGTGTGAATTGAAGATTACCAATAATCTGGCCAGCACGCAATCTGTGGGAACGCATAACGCCGCCAGCCAACGGACACAGGCCGCGCAGACGCAACGTGTTTCGCCAGCTTATCAAGTAGAAATCAGCCCCGCAGGGGAAAAAGAATTGGCAGCCTTTTTGGCCAAAGCTGCGGAGAAAGCCGCAGGAAACCTGCCCGTCAGCGATGAGTATGCGGACGTACTCATTGACTGTGGCGACAACACGGATGAACTGTTTCTCGGTGAAAATGGCCTTTGGGCGGATATTATAGGGGAACGGGAGCTGCAAGCCACTGGGCTGGTAAATCCCCTGCATGAAAAATCCCAGCTGGTCATGGACAAGTATTTCCAGGCCGCTTCCGCCGTCGAACAGGGCGGAGCCAGCACCTTCCGCAAATTGAATTTGGAATTTGCCAGCGTGGCCTATGTGGCCAAT
>NZ_JAILKR010000109.1 GCF_024693525.1 Selenomonas sp.
GGTAAATGCCATACCATCTACCAGACGGATACGCTCCAGCCCTTCGCCATTATCTATGGATTCCGCACAGTATACCAGCGGGCCTCTCTGTACGGCCAGCCTGCCGATGTTTTCCCGGACTTCCGGTGCAGCCTGATAAAGAGTTGCTTCCATCGGAAGTTCCAGACAAATCCGATCATCCTTCTGCCAACTCCGCCGCACAATCACATAACCATCATGCTTTTCATCATTTACTGCTTGACCATTCACTGACAACGTATATCCTTTCGCCCATGATGGTATCCGGAGTGCAATCCCATATCTGCCGCCTGTTTCCACCGTCAAGCCGACCTTACCCTGCCAGGGGAATTGACTTGTCATAGACAGCCTTACTTTCTTATCGGCCAAAGGCAGCTCTGCCTCGGACCCCACATACAGATCCACATAGATGGTATCCGCTGCCACCGAATAGATATACGCATCCAAAGAACTGATCAACCGTGCCAGATTCGGCGGACAGCAAGCACAGCCGAACCAGGCCTGCCGCGTAGTCTTGATATGGCTCTTGCCTGGGTCTTTACGGCTAAGCTCTGGTACAACCTCCAAGGGATTCACATAAAAGAAGTGCCTGCCATCCAACGCCATCCCCGAAAGGACGGTATTATACAAGGCCCGTTCCATAACATCAGCATAAGCGCCATGGCCAGCCTCGTCCTTCAGCATATTATGAGCAAAGAACATCAATCCCACAGAGGCACAGGTTTCTCCATACATAGAGTCATTCGGCAAATCATAATCGGCAGTAAATGCCTCTCCTATCACGGTTGACCCCACGGCTCCAGTAATATACATCCGCTTTTCCGTAATATTCTTCCACAGCCGTCGGGCTGCCTGGCGCATTTTTGTATCCCCTTTTAACCGCGCCAGCATAGCCATACCTGTACACATGTACATTACTCTTACCGCATGCCCTTCTGCCGTTTCCTGCTCCAGAATCGGTTTATGGTTCTGATAGTAACTATCCTTGAACCCTTCCATCCCCTCGATAAGCACGGAGGTATCCGCATCTGCCTGGCACTGCTTACGGAAGAAATCCGGGTCCTTGCCCCGCTGATAGAGGAAATACCGGCCCAGTTCCAGATAACGCTTATTGCCAACAGTTTCATACAAACGGAACAAGGCCAGCTCAATCTCTTCATGGCCATCATAGCCATGAATCTTACTCTCCTCCGGACCAAAATGGCGATCCAGGCAATCGGCCAACCGGCAGGCAGTATCGAGTACCAGCTGGTTGCCTGTCGCCTTGTGATAAGCCACCGCTGCCTCAATGAAATGACCGGCACAATAAAGCTCATGGCTTTGGTACAGCCGCTTAAATTTGCGTTCCGGTGCTTCCACCGTAAAATACGTGCCTAAATAGCCATCTTCCTCCTGCGCAGCGGCAATGAGCTCCACCACACTGTCTGCTGCCTCCCGAAGCTCTTTGTCCTCCGGAACCCTAGCCAGCGTATAAGCAACAGCTTCCAGCCATTTATACACATCACTATCCTGAAAGACCATCCCATAGTGATGCCCTCGGCTGCGTCCTGCGGCAATCTTAAAGTTTTCGATTGCATGACTTTTTTCCGAAGGAATATAATCTGCATCCCGCTCTTTGGCAATCTCGATATCTTCTAAGTCATTGAGCACCCGCCACTGATAAGGGAGCATTTCCGTGCGGATAAGTTCCATATAGTTCAGCCAGAACTTATCCGTAACTTTTACCTGGGCAGTATCCTCTGATATTGTATGATTTAACGCTGCTGAAGTTTTCATCATTGCTGTGCGAGGGCTTCCAAGACCTCTTCCTCCTTTGCTTCATAGTGACTGTAAAATAACATAGGGACAATGCCGATAGCAAAAATCGCCGCTGGCAGCCAGATAAATACCACCTGAATCCCCAGCAAAGCCGTTGCCGATTGAACGGCATTCGGCACATAGCCAAAGGCATCCATAATCATAGCAGGTATGAAACCACCGATGCCAGAACCGGCCTTAATGCAGAAAGCACTGCCGATGGCCGTCAGGAAACCACTGGCGCGGATGCCAGTCTTCCACTCCCCATAATCCACAGTATCGGAAAGCATGGCAAATGGCATAGAGCAGGCAATCCCCTGGCCAATGCAGCTTATGCACCAGAAAGGAATCAGCACCGATAGATTTGCCCCCGCGAAGTACATACCGATATGCCCCACGATAGCAAGGACAAAACCGATAATCATGGTAGTATGTTTACTGGTATGACGAACCAGGAACGGAATGGAAAGCATCCCCAGTACCTGTATAACCATAAAACCATTGATCATAGCGGCAATCCCCTTGTCGCCCAGCACATACTGACAATAATAAACCACGGTAGACTGACGGATCGTAAGCGCAATCCAGAAAATGAGATTGGCCAATACCAGAATCATCCACGGCCAGTTCCCCTTAACCGCCTTAATGCTGTCTTTTATGGGAATACGTTTAATCTTTTCTACATTTACTTCCCGCAAATTACGAAAAGCCACAAACAAGAGCACCGCCGCAATGACACCAAAAAACGCCAGCGTCATAGAAAAGCCCAGCTGATCATTGCCACCGCCAAAGTAAGCAACCAAAGGCAGCGTAAAGGTCATGCAAATGAAGGCACCTACATTACCACCAACCATGCGAAAGGTGTTAAGTACCACCCGTTCCTCCGAGTTATGGGACAAGTTGGGCAGGATCGAAGTGATTGCCGTTTGAATTCCCGTATAGATAACACCAGCCGCAATATACGTAACCGCCGCATACGCTACCTTAGCAGTCCCGCTTAAATCCGGCGTTGTAAAGGTCAGCCACATAAATACTGCAAACGGCACACACAACCATAGGAAATATGGTCTGCTTTGGCCATATTTCGTCTTCGTGTGGTCTACGATAAAGCCCCACACAGGCGCATCAACAGCATCCAGCAATCTGGTAGCCAATAGCAACGTACCAGTTACCGCAACAGACAAGCCAAACACATCCGTGTAAAAATAAAGCAGGAAGGAACCAATGATGCAATACAGCAAATTCCCGCAGCCATCCGTAAGAGCATAACTTAACCGGCTGCGCAATTCTGTTTTCTCCGCGACCTTTTCTCCAGACATTAAAACTCCTCCTTCTGATTTTTAAATTGATTTTTTGACGCGTCCATTAAAATCCATGCCCTAATTATAAGCGTATCTGCTCTTTGATAATAGACATTCCGTTCACCATTTATAGGACGATATTATCCGACAAAATACTACAAAATTGGACTGATTCGCCGAAAACATGCTATAATTATTCGGACGAAACCATAAAAAATCGATAAATCGCTCTCTTTTGTCGGATAAAATTAACCATTGGAGGCAATTTCAAATGTATCTAATATTCTCCTGTCCGCCGCTTCCCTACCTGATTGTCGGCGGTATGTCCACATTCCGTATCGGTGACCGGCACCTACGGCGGACCCTGCCCCATACCTTTGACCTTATCTATGTCCATCAAGGGGAACTATTTATGGAAGAAAACAGCCAAAGATTCACGGTTACAGCCGGGCAATTCCTTATCCTGCCTCCCAATCGGCTGCATCGCGGCACTAAACCCTGCCGCACAGAAACCATCTTCCATTGGCTGCATTTTTATACCACCGGAACCTTTTCCTGTACAGATGCACCCGTACGCGATTCCAACGTCATCCAAAAAAGTTCCCAACAATTTGAAAAAAAGCCCTTCCACATTTCACTGCCACAATATGGCAGGATACTAGAAGAGCTTCAACCGAATATGCTGGATATCATGGAACAAATCACACAAGTACGCATTGACCGCAAGGAAAATAGCAAACGCTTCTCAGATAACACGATTCCCCAACTGAAACTACAACAACTTTTTTTCACCCTGCTCACCTATATCGGGGAATCCAGTCTCGACAAGCAGCCCCGCGATGCAACCGCTGAAATCTTTGCCTTCCTGAACGACCATTACCAAGAGGACTTGCATCTAAATGACATTGCCGATCACTTCTCCTTTCATCCCGCCTATGTGATCCGATTACTCAAGAAGCGCTATCAAAAAACACCTGGCCAAATCATTCAGCAGCTGCGTCTGGAAAAAGCAGCGCAAATGCTCACATCCAGCAGCACATCCATCCAAGCGATAGCCTATGAGAACGGCTTCAACGATAGCGGCTACTTTGCCCGGCTTTTCAAACGACACTATGGCGTAACCCCTCATCAATGGCGCAACAACGAAAATGGAGCGAATTAATCTTGTGATATTTCCGTCCTCTTTTTCTGCGATTACTTCCTTATTCTCGTTGAAGATGAACTGCACGAGCTTGCCGTTTTCTTCCATTTCATAGCGCAGGCCTTCGGCGTCGTAGCGGTTTATTTGCGTTAGGCCCACTTTCGTCGTTACTTTGCTGGTTCTGCGGAACGCGTCGCATTCGTAGGTGGTGTTGCCATCACTTAGCAGATTGCCTGCGTTATCGTAGCGATAGGTTTCAACCTGTCCGTTGACAGTTTGACTTGTCAATCGGTTGTTGCCGTCGTATCGGTAGGTGTTCTAGGCAATGATTTTGTCGGGCGTGGCTACCGTCAGGCTCGTTATATTCTTATCCGCGTCATAGGCAATATCCTGCCACATGCCGTTGGCGTGGGTTATCTTTTGGATGGCGCCATCGGCATCGCGGGTAAATTTGACCATTGACTGGTCAAGTTCGTTGCATATGTCAACCAGCTGATTTGACTTGTCAAATCGGTAGCTGACTTGCCGGCCTGTAATGTCAGTCTGGCTTATCTTACGGCCCAGCTCATCGTAGGTATAGGCCAGAAGTGTCCTACCGCTGGCTTTCTTATTGAGCAGCAAGCCGTCTTTGTCGTAGCTGTAACGGTAGTCCATGCCATTAGCTATGGCGGCAGTGAGCTGGCCATTAGGTGCATATTCATAGACATTGCGCAAATCGCCAGCTTTTCTTTCGACGAGACTGCCGTAGACATTCCACTGGTACTCATTCGTTATACCATTTCGGTCTTGGAATTGGATTAGTTCCCGTCGGCTGTGTAGAGATACTGCTCCTGACTGCCATCCGGATAGGTTATGGCTTTCAGCCGGTTGTTGTCATCGTATGCATAGATGCGCTTGTTGCCATTGCCATCCACGGCTTCGATGATATTGCCTGCAAAGTCATAGGCGTAGTTTTCTTTGCTGCCGTCAGCTTTGCGGATTTCCGTGATGCGGCCCCAGCTGTCGAGAACGTAGCTCGTTTCATTGCCGTTGCCGTCAACGATGCCTGTGACATTGCCCTGAGCATCGTACGCGCGCCGCGTCCTCACGACCTGATAGAAATACTTGTTGCCCATCATCATGGATAATATCCTAATATCATAAAAAGGCCACAAGTCTTCTTATGGCCTTTTATAACATTTTTCAAGGACTATTTATTCATTTTCATTTGTCCTAATATAAAATCAACACTTCGGCTAAACATATCATAATCTTCATCTTTTATTTCTTCCAACAAATCAATTATATACTTTCTATTTTTTTGTGGTAAAGCATCCATTACACTTGGAA
>NZ_JAILKR010000113.1 GCF_024693525.1 Selenomonas sp.
TGGCGACGCAACCCAGGTCATGCCACGGCTCTACAAACAGGGCGTACGAGCCGATGTCGTAGTGGTAGACCCGCCGCGCGCCGGCTGCACGCCGACGGTGCTGGAGACTTTTGCCAATATGAAACCAGACCGCATCGTCTACGTCTCCTGCAACCCCGCCAGCCTAGCCCGCGACATCGCCCTCTTGGATGAACTCGGCTACAAAGCCGAAAAAGTCCAGCCTGTGGATATGTTTCCGTGCACTTCGCATGTTGAGAGCGTATGTTTACTGTCACGGAAAGATAAATAAGAAAGCTGAAAGTTCCAATACAAAAGGGAGTTCGACAGATTGCCGGGAAATGGCAATCTGTCGAACTCCCTTTTGGCATGTGATGAAATAGAAAAAGTATCACTTTATAGGTAAGAGAATATAAAAACAAGAAACAATGGTTGCTGTCGGATGTTGCTATGTTGTGCATTTATTGTGAGATTTTATGATATGCAGATATAGCCCCTATAAGCTGGATGAAGAATTCTAACCTATGGGGCTTTTTCATTGGGAAGTAGTAGATGGTAACAGAAATTATAGGTGGCTTGAATTTTAAAATGGACGTATAATGAGAGAAATAAATGCATAAGCGGGGATAATGATGGAAGGATTGATACCCACAGAGTTAAAGGCGACGAATTTACAATCTAAGTGCAACAGTACATAACTCAAAATAAAATAACGCATAGACTTCTAGTATAATGGTGTTTGCGACAACTCATTTCCAGGAGGAACTATGCGTCATTACAAACATCTTACACTATATGAGAGAGAAAATATACTATTTCTTAGGGCCAAGGGCTATTCTATAACTGCTATAGCCAAAAGTATGGGGAGCAACACCAGTATCAGGCACGTCGTGCGTATTGCAAGCCACATAACAGGCTGGAACATGCCCGTCTTTTGGAGCATGTGAAGCACAGGCTACTTGAATGTCAGTGGTCTCCAGAAGAAATTGCCGGACGGCTGAGAGCCGAATATGGCAGGTGCGTAAAAGCACCACAACCATCTCTCGTGCGATATACAGTGGATGGTTGAACGCCCCAAAGCCTCCACGGCAAGCGTCATAAAAAATTTGAGGCACCGTGGCAAACGCAGAAGGAAGCGCTCCGCTGAGGAGAAGCATGGAAAAATCCAGATTAGCCGCGATATTATAGAACGCCCGGCAGGAGCCGAAAACCGCTCAGAAATAGGCCACTGGGAAGCGGATACCATTGTGGGCAAGCAAGGAAAAGCCTGCCTTGTACCCCTTGTCGACCGAAAAAGTCGCTACCTTATGTGCGGGCAAGGCTGATAAGAAAAATACTCAGGCAGTCAGCAGGGCAATGGTTGACCTGCTTCTTGGTGCCAAAGACCTGTCGGTAACGCCTGACAGGGGCAAAGAATTTGCTCGCCATGCAGATGTGACAGAATACTTAGATGGCCTGCCTTTCTATTTTCCGCAGCCTCACCAGCCGTGGCAAGGGGGTTCCAACGAGAATACTAACGGCCTGCTTAGAGAATATTTCCCAAAGGGCAAGGGCATAACAGAAATCCCTGATGACTACATACAGAGAAAAGTTGCCCTGATGAACTTGCGCCCAAAGAAATGTCTTAACTACAGAACACCATATGAGGTCCATTTTGAGAAAGTGTTGCACTTAGCTTGACAATCCGTCGGTTATTCATTTTTAGAAAACTAATTATTTAAGAGGGAAGGTATAGTGTTATAGCTACTATAGACATTAATAACATAAGGACAACCAAAAATATAGAATTGGCATATGCAAGATTATTAACAAATCCAGAAGCAACTTATAAAAATTATTTTCGTAATATATATGCTACTTACGGGATGGCAAAGGATAATAATATTCATAATTTATCAAAAAAGATAAAAAGTGGGTATGTTCCTGAGCAATCTTTTAAAGTGTATGTTCCTAAACCAAATGGATTAAATCGAATGTACACGCTTATGGGTGTCGAGGATCAAATAGTTTATCAAGCGTATGCCAATAAGTTGGCTGACCAGATGCAAGTGGATAGTATAAAGCGGAGGTATAAAAAAACAGTTTTTGGAAATTTGTATGCTGGAAAGAAATCCGATTTTTTCTTTCAACGTTGGGAGGATTCATACAAGGCCTTTACAAAAGCAATAATCAAAGCATATAAAAATGGAAATGAATATATAGCATCTTTTGATTTGACTGCTTGCTATGACAGTATCAATCATAATTTGCTTGAGGATATATTAAGGAAATTCCATTTTGCAGAAGCGTGTATAAAACAGTTAATTACGCTTCTTGAAAAATGGTGCTCACCATCTTCGGATCACTTAATTGGAGTTGGAATTCCGCAAGGACCACAAGCGTCAGGGATAATTGCTGAGTCGGTTCTGAGTGAATATGATTCTTTTGTGGAGAGCCTTCAAAAGAGTTATGATTTTAAGTATTTTAGGTACGTCGATGATATTAAGATTCTTGCAAAAGACGAGGAAACAGTTAAATGGATATTGTTTTTATTGGATAAGAAGAGTAAAGAATTAGGACTTTTTCCACAAGCGTCAAAAGTATCGGTACATAAGATAATTAACATTGACGATGAAGTAAAAAGAATCAGTAAACCACTTTTTGAAGATGAAATTGAGGAAGAGTTAAAACCAGATGTGGCATCTAAGAGTATAAGGGAGATGTTACGAGCTAATTCAACAGATATAACGACGGTTAAAAGATATTTGCAATACGTAGCACCGAATTCTAATAATAATAAGCTGGTTTTTAAGATTCTTGAGCAACATCCGGAAACGATAACTTCCTTTGTTTATTATGTTCGACGTTATCCTAGAAAGTTACCTAGTACAATCGTTGAATTTATAAAAAAATGCATACTTGATAAAACGAAGCAATATCAAGCGGGAATCTTGTTACAGGTAGCAACTTTTAATATGACTTCAAATGCAGTCAAAGAACTTGGTAACATAGCTGATAGTTTACTTAGAAAAGACAGTAAGAAACAGTTTATATTTGATTTGCTGTTTAAGGAACAACTTTACTTACTTTTAATTCTTAGCGGGAAATTTACGGTTATTACTTATGTGAAGAAGATTAAACGTGAAGAGAATTGGTGGATAAGACAGCAACTGTTATCTGACTTAATTGTTTGTGATGCTCCAGAGGAGATAACTAAGAAATTAGTAAGTATAAGTTTGATTAGTGAACATACAGATGAAACGCTTGGTGCTGCGATGCAAGTTGTTGTAGAACCTACAAAATATATTATTCCTCCAAGAAACAACATTTCATCTCCGGCGCAAGAAGCATTAAAACAAGCGGGAATAATAAAACGTGGAAAATATTCTAATAGCCAGATAAATAAGTATTTAGAAATGATAACTGGTGAAAAGTGGAGCTTTAGATGGAAAAAATATCTGGGAAATGAGCATGATAATGTTGAACGCTTTATTTTTGCAGCAACGTCCTATTGGAGAACGGATTTAACAGCGTTTGTTAATCTTTGGGATACTATCGATGATAGGATGTTGTCAGTTATTACTGCTACTCATACCGAATTAGGTGGCTATACGCTTGGAAAAATTGGAGGCATAAAGGATAGTACAAAGATGCATGAGCATGTTCCGTTGTATCATAAAATGGCAATGGATATCCATGATATGAGATTACATTCATTTTTATCGCATTCAAAAGTGCAAGCAACAGGTGAGTATACTGGTCCAATACCATATAAATATAAAGGTACGATTCAGAGACTCATAATTGATGGCATGCGAGAATTGGAGGGGTTCTGGTAATATAACATAACCAAAGAATGTTAATGGAGACACGCTATGATTGGCAACTATAAAATAGTTACTTTATGTGGTAGCACACGTTTTAAAAATGAATTTATGGAAGTACAGAAAAGGCTTACATTGGATGGCAACATTGTAATAAGTGTTGGCTTCTTTGGGCATTCTGGCGATTCTGAGGTCTGGGAGAATATGGATGAAGGAACGCTAACTAAGACCCAAGAAATGCTTGATGATATGCACAAGCGGAAGATTGATATGGCAGATGAAATATTTGTAATCAATGTCGGTGGTTATATAGGTGACAGTACACGTTCCGAGATTAATTATGCGACGGATTGTCAAGCTAAGTGCAACACTTTCTCAAAATGGACCTCATATGGGGGTCAGTAGTTAAGACATTTCCTTGGGCGCAAGTTCATCAGGACAACTTTTCTCTGTATGTAGTCATCAGAGATTTCTGTTATGTCCTTGCCCTTGGGGAAATATTCTCTAAGCAGGCCCTTAGTATTCTCGTTGGAGCCCCTTTGCCACGGCTGGTGAGGTTGCGAAAAATAGAACGGCAGGCCACCTAAGTATTCTGTCACATTTGCATGGCGGGCAAATTCTTTGACCCTGTCAGGCGTTACCGACAGGGCTTTGGCACCAAGAAGCAGATCAACCATTGCCCTGCTGACTGCCTGAGCATTTTTCTTATCAGCCTTGCCGCACATAAGGTAGCGACTTTTTCGGTCGACAAGGGTTACAAGGCAGGCTTTTCCTTGCTTACCCACAATGGTATCCGCTTCCCAGTGGCCTATTTCTGAGCGGTTTTCGGCTCCTGCTGGGCGTTCTGTAATATCGTGGCTGATCTGGATTTTACCACGCTTCTCCTCAATGGAACGCTTCTTCCTGCGCTTGCCACGGTGCTTCAACTTTTTTTTATGACGCTTGCCGTGGAGGCTTTGGGGGCGTTCAACCATCCACTGTATATCGCACGATAGATGGTTGTGGTGCTTATTACGTACCTGCCATATTCGGCTCTCAGCCGTCCGGCAATTTCTTCTGGAGCCCACTGACATTCAAGCAGCCTATGCTTCACATGTTCCAAAAGCCGAGCGTGTTCCAGTCTGTTATGTGGCTTGCAATATGCACGGCGTGCCTGATACTGGTGTTGTGCCACTACTGGCATATACTGATTGGCAACAGAGTTTCGACGAAGCTCACGGGATATAGTTCCCTTATTGCGCCCCATACTTTTGGCTATAGCAGATATGGAATAGCCCTTGGCTTTAAGAAATAGTAGATTTTCTCTCTCATATAGTGTAAGGTGTTTGTAATGACGCATAGTTCCTCTTGGAAATAGGTTGTCGCAAACACCATTATACCAGAGGCCTATGCGTTATTTTATTTTGAGTTATGTACTGTTTCTCTTAGATTGTAAATCCATCGGTATAATGGGCAGAGAAATCTAGGAGGCTTTTTCATGACAGATATCCGCGAATAGGAAATGCAAAACCGCATAGATTCACTGACCTTGGAGAAGGAAAACCTTCGCTATGAAATCGACTGTCTCAAGGAACAGATTGCTCATTTGAAGAAAATGGCCTTTGGCTCACGTACAGAGAAAACGAAAAGGGGTCTAGGCGAAGTCGAGGAGATCAATATTTTCGACGAAGCTGAGGTCGAGGCAAAAGGCAGTGCGTCAGAGCCGGTCATTGAAGTTCCTGCTCACAAGCGTCACAAGAAACAGAAGGGCCATCTTGAGCAGATTCTGAAAGATGTGCCGCATGAGGAACGCGTAATCACGCTGCCAGAAAATGAGCGTATCTGCAAACGCTGCGGAACACCACTCACATCCATGGGTCGGGAGAAAATCCGTATAGAAGTGCAGTTCTTTCCGGCAACGGTAAAAAATCATCGACTTTTACCGTGAATCCTTCCAATGCCTAGAATGCCGGAAAAAGAACATTTCTCCATCGAAAAGCCGCCAGTGCTGCTGTTTGTAATTTCCAGGTTTCTGGGGTAAAATAAAACTGGGGGAGAAAGGAACAAGTTATGCCTGATAATGTAGAAGACAGGCTGTATGGCCATGGCAACACCGCCTATGATGCCGCAGCCAAGAAATTCCTGAGCAAACGGAAGATCCTTGCCTGGATACTGAAACGTGTTGTTCCAGAATTTAAGGAAGCAACCCTTGAGGCCATCGCGGAGAAATATATCGAAGGCGAACCGATGGTAGGACAAATTCCTGTATCACCGGAATACACCAATGCCGTCCGCAAGGCACTGGACGAGCAGCCCGAAAGCATCCGCGGGGAACGTACCGAGGAAAACAGCATAACGGAAGGCAAGATTACCTTCGATGTCCTGTTCAAGGCAGTAACGCCGGATACAGGCGAGCAGGTGGCACTGTACATAAACATCGAAGCCCAGAAGAACATCAATCCGGGCTATTCCCTCCTGAAACGTGCCGTATATTATGGAAGTCGATTGATTTCTTCCCAGAAGACCATCGACTTCGAGAAGACGGACTATGACAAAATCAAGACTGTGTATACCATCTAAAGAAGAAACTTCAGTCAGCATATGATATCCAGCTGACCGGGGATATGGAAGAGGAGTTGAGAACGATGTGCAATCTGAGCGAAGGCATCTATGATCGTGCTGAATTAAAGACACTGATAGCGGCTGTGGGATCGGCCATGAAGAATGGCAAATGGTCCTTGCAGAAAGCAATGGAATTTCTTGACATTTCTCCGGAGAAACAGAAAATCATTAAAGAAGCGCTAGCTAAATAAGCTGGCTATGTTTTAAGGGAGGGCTATCGATGAATGATATAGGAAAGATACTGATCGGCCTGGGGGCCCTCCTTATAGTTGTTGGCTGTATCCTGCACTTTGGTGGCAGGTTCCTGCCGCTCGGGAAACTGCCTGGCGATATCAGCATCACGGGGGAGAATGGATCCTTTTATTTCCCTGTGGTGACATGCATCCTCATCAGTGTGGTGCTGAGTGTCATAGCGAACATATTCAATCGGTAAATACTGTTTTTCCCAAATGTTGCTATGGCATCGAGTTGGGCCAAAGTGAAGTGGAAGATCGTTATATTTTGTCCTATGATGCTGCTGTGAGTTATTGGAAGAATTTTGATGCACGGGTGTATCAGATCGCATAAAAAACAGCCATCGACGTGCCAATCTGCTCCGGTTACATATTGGGCATTGTCTGAGGCTATAAAGGCGATGACGCTGGCGATTTCTTCTGGGGCAGCATGTCGTCCGGCAGGAATATGTTCTTCTACAGCGGATTCGTATATGGAGATTTCCTCTGCGGTTAGTCCCGTATCATTGAGTACACGAGTATCCATATAGAGAAAAGTGGATTATCACAATTTACTTATAATTTCGACTATTAAACCGATAATCCTTCAAGTTTTGGCAAGGAGATTTAGATTGTGCCCACATTCCCCCAAGCAAAGGTGGCCCAACGGTCGTTGGCGTTAGGGAGGAGTAATGCGAATAGTTTTCCGCGTAGACTGTATTTTTTCATTTCTTCATTGAAACTATGTTCTGCAAGCAGGCGGATTCCGTCGGTCAATTCTACAATTTCCTGGGCGGAGTCCGTACCGGAACGGAAATGGGCATTGGTGTTTTTGACGGTATCATGGTGTTTTTCGTTTCGCATCATTAGTTTGCTATTTTGTTCGGCAATTAAGATGCCCTGAGGGAAATTATCCTTTAGAATGTTTAGCAGGGTGCGGATTTGATTCATGGTAAAGTACATGAATAGTCCTTCGGCGAGAAAGACGGGTGGGGATTGTCTGCCCGCAAGCACCTTTTTCACTGCGTCGCACCAGGTATCTTCCAACACATTGGCGGGGAGCATAGTCACGCGGTCCTGCTCGGGAAAGGCTTTGCATCGTGCCGCGATAGAGTCAGGTAAATCGAGGTCAAACCACCAGATTTTGCCGTTATCCATACGGGAAAAGCGGTTGTCAAAACCGGCACCGATATTTACGATCACGGTATCTGGTGCTTGGGCGATAATTCCTTTTAGCTGGCGGTCAAGCATGATGGTTCGAGCTACCACGCCTTCATGGGATAGGAATTTGTCGTAGGGTTTGGTGTCAATATCCAAGGCGCTGATGATTTCTACAGCTTTGGGGTCTTTGATTCGTGCATGGGGACGCATTGTCTCACTGGCCTTGATGGCAAGGGGGATGAGTGCTGTGGTCTGAACATCACCTAATTTTAGTTCCATGGTTGCCTCCAATCTTTGGAAAAGAATATCCATTACATAGCGTAGGCTACTCGTTTAGCCAAAAAGCGGCCGTATGAGCAGTACGGCCGCTTTTTGGCTGTGTATTATATTTTAGGAGAGCTTTAACGAAAGCCTATGGATAATATAACATTATTGAGAATGAAAATCAATAGATTTGTGGAATTTATTTTTTGCCTCCAAATGCAATCGAAATTTTTGGCAGAAGGAATATGCTGGCGTGGTGCAGAAAGACTATATGACGATTAGAGGTGGGAACAGCTTGATTAGGGAGTGTTGGTGGATGAATGTACGCAAAATAAGCCTGTCGTTGTTGGTAGCAATTATGAGCTGCTTGGGAATAGAAGGGGATTTGCTACAGGCTGAGCCGTTGGCGGTAGTACAGGACAATGACTTGTGTGGCATTATTGATAATAAAGGAAAATTCCTGGTTCCCCTTGGGTATGAGCAAATCGTTCCGTGGGAAAATGGGGCCCTGATTGTGAAGAAAGGGGAGCTTTGCGGTGTCTTACGCAGGGATGGCAGGGAGATTGTTCCCGTAAAATACATCAGCATTTTGATTCCAAATCACGGGAATACCTATTTGGTGGAAGATAATGAAGCACATTGGGGGGCTTACAGTAGTGAAGGGGAGGTAGTCCTGCCGATGGTCTACGATGAAATCACGGCTGTAACGAAGTCCAATGATTGTTTTGGGGTACGGCAGGGGGCTGCCTGGCGTTTTGTTCATAGGGATGGTTCCTCATGGGGGACCGAAGTGTTTGACTATATTGGGGAATTCGGTGATGAATTGGCCGTGGTAAAGCAACAAGATAAATGGGGATATGCAACCGATAAAGGGGAAATTGCGTTGACGCCGCAATATGAAGGGGCGCAAAATTTTTCTGGAGATTATGCGGCAGTGAAAAAGCAAGGGAAATGGGGATTCATCAATCGTCAGGGGATAATGAAAATTCAGCCTCAGTTCCGTGAGGTGTATTCTGGTTTTTCCGAGGGATTGGCTGCGGTACAAGCGCCAACAGGCAAAGGGTATATTGATCGGCAGGGCAATTTGCTGCTGCCGCGCGATTCGCGGTATATTGGTCCCTTTAAAGATGGTGTGGCCGAGATTCATGAGGTGAAGAAAAAACTGAATGTGTGGAAGACTTTGGCTTATGGTGCAAGTGTGGCCATGGGAAGTATTGGACTTCCGTCGAAAAATACGTTAAAGAGCAGCGAAAAGCGGGGATATATTAATCGGCGAGGCGAAGAAATTGTCGCAACAAGCTATGATGAAGTGCTGCCCTTTGCGGATGGAATGTCCTTAGTGCGTAAAGATAAGAAATGGGGAGCAGTGAGTTTTGATGGCAAAACTACGATTCGCCCGCAGTTTGATGAAATGCGGCCCTTTGGCGAAGGCGTGGCCGCAGTTTGCAGAGAAAAACGTTGGCAGCTTATTGATAAAAACGGTCAGGTAATAGAGGAGCTTCCGCCTGAGGTTACGGATACTGGTGTAAGGTCGGCAGGGCTTTTGCCCGTGTGCATCAGCGGAAAATGGGGGTATATGAATAAAGCGGGAGAAATCGTTATTTCTCCACGTTTCAGACAGGTGGGAATCTTTACGGATGAACCTGGCAGGTAACGACGGGGTATGGCGCTAAGATGACAGTCAAAATATAGCTGTCATCTTTTTTATTGTTTGATATCTTTTACATTATTACACGAAGAAAAAGGATAAAACGCGATAAATGTAGAATAAATAAAGAGCTTGGCTGGAGGAGGGCGATTTGCGGAGGAGTTCTTGGGCCGCAAGTTCCCGGATAATCAGGCCGATGTGTATCTCTTGTTGAAATTTGATGGCAATACCATGGAGGAAATTGCCTCGTACTATGACGATACCGCGCAGATTTGCCTGGATCAGGGAGCTATCGATATCCTGATTGCCGATACCGAGGAACGCAGCCTGCCCGTATGGAAGACGCGTGGGGCCTTCCTGGAAGCCATCAAGGCATCGACCAGCATGATGGATGAAGTGGATGTGGTAGTGCCGCGCAATCGGGTCAATGATTTTGTGGAGTTTGTCCATCAGCTGCGTCAAGATATCGGCATCCGCATCAAGTCCTTCGGCCATGCGGGAGATGGCAATCTCCATGTCTATATCCTGCGGGATGACCTGTCCGATGAAAAGTGGCGGGAGCTCATGCGGCTGGCGATGAAGCGCATGTATGCCAAGGCGCGGGAGCTGCAGGGACAGGTATCGGGAGAGCATGGCATCGGCCTGGTAAAGCGCCCCTATCTGAAGGAATCCCTGCCGGAAGCGAGCCTGGTGCTGATGCGGGGCATCAAGCAGGTCTTTGATCCGAATAATATTCTCAATCCACATAAGGTATGCCAGATGTGAGATCGGATATACTTTATCTGTTGATGTTTTTCCGTATCTGAGGGGGCTGGTGCAAAAAACTTAGGGACAAGCAGGAATTTTTGCTATTCGCAGGGAAAATCAAAAGCTGGGAAGCGTGTATATTTCTTTGAGGAGGAAGCACATATTATGAAAGACTTACATCGAGCCGTAGATGCTATGCATCACCCCTATCAGTATTCCGATTTGGAGTTGGAGCGCGCGAATGAAGCCATCCAGCAAAGTCCTCTGAAACAATTCTATAAAGAATATTACAAAAATCTATACAAACGCATCCTGGAATGCAAAAAGAAGAATCGAAGTGCAGTCGGGGAGTTGGGCTATTTTGGTGGATAAAAAATATAAATATTCTGAAAACGTATTGACAAAGTTTCTTTTCTATGCTATCTTTAGATAAACGAATGATTTTATTGAAGTAAGGAGGTAAGATGGTATGAGAAAATGTTTGTCCGTGTTGGTTGCGTTTTTTGTCATGATGGTTGGGTCGGTGTGTTTTGCGGCTAGTTCGGTTAATGGCAGTACCAGTGGTTCGAATGCCTGCCGGATAGACGTGCAGGCGCCGAGTAATTCGAAGCTGAGTTACTCCAAGATGCCTGCTTTTGTTGTTACGTTTAAAGACAGCAAAGGGAAGGCCGCCAATGGAACCATGATTTTTGTTGACCGGTCGACGGGAAAAGTGTTATCGTCCCGTAGTGTTTACGGCAAGACCAATTTTGTTCCGCCCAATGAAAAACGCAGCTATATTGTCGTCTTTAAACCGAAAGTAAAAAATCAAGTCATCAAGTGGCGCGTAGAGAAGAATTATTCGGCAGTAGGCAACCGTTATTTCTATGAATTGTATACGACGAGTTATCGCATTAAAGCGGTAGGCTAAAACATCGAGTGGATTCGATGGCTGGCGGTCTTCATGAAGTTGTTCATGAAGGCCGCTGGTTTTTTATGGGGGATTTATGGTATGGCCGATTGACTTTTCCCCATGCCCGTCCTATACTATCTATCCATGGGAGGTAGTTGTTTCATGTCCATGGTGGTCCGTTATGTTTTGTTTGTTGTTGCCGTTATTGTGCAGGCTTCTGGTATTGCCTTGGTGGTTAAAAGTATGCTGGGGACATCGCCGATTTCCAGTCTGCCCTATGTGATAAGTCTGGCCTCGCCCTTTACCTTGGGGCAGATGACTTTTACCATAAATATGGTGATGGTGCTCGGTCAGTATCTGCTGCTGCGCAAGGGGTTTGATCGGATACAATTCCTGCAGGTTCCAGTTACGTTGATATTTTCCTGGTTTATTGATTTCTTTATGGATGCCTGGGCGTGGGTGATGCCGGCAAACTACGTGTTACAGCTGTTGCCACTGCTAATTGGAACTACGCTGATTGCTTTTGGCGTTGCGGTGCAGGGAATTGCCAACGTGTTGATGCTGCCAGGAGAAGGCATCGTCTATGCGGTGTCTAGGTGTTTTCAAATCGAGTTTGGACGGGTAAAAACGGGCAATGATGTCATTTTGGTAATTTTGGCCGCAGTTATATCCCTTATATATTTGGACGGGATTGAGGGAATCCGGGAAGGAACCTTGATATCAGCGCTGATTACTGGAACGATAGCCAGGTTCTTTTTAACGCATTTAGGCAAGGTGGATGCGAAGGGAAAGCTGGTATTCCGTCCACATTGGTAGGTAGAAATATATAACGAGTAAGACAAGAGTGAGCTGCAGAGAGAGGTAAGCGCTCTTGTTTTTTTTATGGGAAATAAAGGATATGGACTATCGAACACGAAGAATACGGGAGGAGGGATTATCATGAATAAAGTATATTGTTATAGCAAATGCTCGACCTGTAAGAAAGCGTTGAAGTGGCTGGATGCACATAAGGTGGCGTATGAGTTGGTGGATATCAAGGCGGATCATCCCTCGGAAGAAGACCTGCGCAGGTATCATGAGCAGAGCGGGCTGCCGCTGAAACGGTTCTTCAATACCAGCGGGCAGTTGTACCGCCAGCTGGAGTTGGCCAAGAAGCTGCCGGCAATGCCGGAGGCAGAGCAGTTCAAGTTGTTGGCCTCTGATGGCATGCTGGTAAAACGGCCGCTGGTTATAGCAGGGGCGAAGGTCCTCACGGGATTCAAGGAACCGGAGTGGGAAAGGGTATTCTTGAACGGCAGCCGATAACTGCTATAATGAAAGTAGTCAAAATTAGTCATTCGGTTAGCAGGAATTGAGGGTTGAAGATGAAGATATATTTTGCTGGTTCTATCCGTGGCGGCCGACGGGATGCGGAGCTTTACCGCAAGGTCATAGCCGTCCTGAAGGAAAACCATCAGGTGCTCACGGAGCATGTGGGGGACTTGAGCCTGTCCACGGTGGAAGATAAAGGCGATAAGGCCATCTATGAGCAGGATACGGCCTGGCTCAGGGAATGTGATGTGGTAGTGGCTGAATGCACGCAGGTATCGCTGGGGGTGGGCTATGAGCTGGCCTATGCGGAGGCTCATGACAAG
>NZ_JAILKR010000118.1 GCF_024693525.1 Selenomonas sp.
AAACGAAGCGTTTGATGTTTTCCGTGAAGAACGAAATTTTTATCCTCACTGTTCGTCGAAAAATTGCTACCGTTCAAGCGAAGCGCGTTTTGCAACTTTTTCGATGCTTAATTAAAGATAAAAATTTCGTTTAGGAAAACATCTCCCGTGGAGTGTTGGCACTGTCCCTAGCGGCGGCGAAGAGCTGCTTCGAATGAGATTCTTGTAACCTACAAACTGTAATTTCCCGACAAAAAGAAAAAGTCCCTGCAGTACTACACCGCAGGGATCAAGAGGGATTAATGTTCGTAACAATAATATCGGACATACGCCCATTATTATTGTTACTTTTTGTTGGTTATTATTCTATATCACTCTCATCGCATTGTCAACTTGAATTTTCGCATATTTTTCCACAAAAAAATCCTTCCCGAAAGGGGAAGGATCTTATAGCTCTGTAGTGGTGCGGATGACAGGGGTCGAACCTGCACGTCGTAAGACACTGGATCCTAAGTCCAGCGCGTCTGCCAATTCCGCCACATCCGCATAATACAAGGTTCCACAAAACAATAAATATTTTATCACAAGAAACAGGCTGCGTCAAATTTTCCTTGTTGTTGCCCCTTGTACGCTTTCAACACATCGGTTGAATAATGCCGACGGCCTTATAGCCGAACCAGCAATCCCTCGAATAAGCCGACAAGCCAGGAACCAATGCTAGCCCCCTTACTCACTTTGCCCGCTGCGATGTCCACACTGCCCACCGATTTGCCATCGTATTTGATGACCGCTTTGCCGATGATTTCCCCCTCTTTTACCGGGGCCGACACCACCCGAGGAATATCATAGGACACCGAGTATTTTTCCGGGCTCTCGTTGTTAATCAGCGGATAATCGATATCGCTGACCAAATGCGCCGTAGTCGAAGCCTTCTTGCCATTCTTAACCCATACATTCTGGGCAACACGGTCTTTGGATATTCCCTTGACCATCGTCACATGGCTAAAACCATAATCCAGAATCTTTTCGGCATCGCGGAAGCGGTCATCGGGAGTCGGGGTCTTCATGAGCACCACGATAAGTTCCACTCCATTTCGCTTGGCCGATGCCGCTAGACAACCACCTGCGGCACTGGTCCAGCCCGTTTTGATTCCCGTCATGCCCTTGTAATTGCCCAATAGTTTGTTGGTGTTCTCCACCTGCAACTGTTTAGTCGCCGGAAAGGCCCACTGGATTCGGCGATTTTTGGTGCCGACAATCTCACGAAATTTCGGATTTTCCATGGCATATTTGGCTAATTTTGCCATGTCACGAACGGTGGAGTGATGATTCGGATTGGGCAGCCCATTGGGATTTTCAAAATGGGTATGTTCCATTCCCAATTCCTTGGCCTTGGCATTCATGCGATTGGCAAAGGCCGGAACACTACCATCAACCTGCTCGGCAACGGCCACTGCCGCACCGTTATCCGAGACCATCAACATGCCGGTGATAAGTTCTTCAGCCGTCATTCGCTCGCCAGCGTGAATATCCAAAAAACAATCCTCGGTTCCCGATGCCTGAGGCGAAATAAAGACTTCCGTCCGCGGGCCGATATTCTCAAGCCCCAGAATGCCGGTCATCATCTTAGTAGTGCTGGCTGGATAATGTTCTTCATCGGCATTTTTCTCCCAGATTACCCGCCCCGTAGAGGCCTCTATCAAAATTGCCGCCTGGGCCGTAACCTTAGGCCCCTCATCACAGCCCTGGGCCCAAGCCATCGGCAGTTGTATGGTTAGCAGACACAGAATGACTATGCCTGTTATAACTTTTCGAAACGCTTTCACTTCTCGCTAATCCTCCCCCAAAATAGTAAAGAGCCTCACTCATTTAAGAGGAAGGCTCTAATATTATAACACGTTATGAACCGTTCTGCACAGGGAATCCTCAATCTTTTGGCATGGCTAAGCGCAAGGCATCACCAATGGTCTCAGCACCGTAGAGTTTGATTCCCGTAATTTCTTTGGCCAGCTGACGGTAATTCTTCATGGGCAGGATTACATGCTCAAAGCCCAGTCGTTTGGCTTCATTGATGCGGATATCAGCCTGGCCCACCGCCCGAACTTCCCCGGAAAGGCCTACTTCACCAAACACGATGGTCTTCGGACGAATCAGCCGATTGGCAAAACTTGAAGCCATGGCCACACAGATGCCAAGATCAGCCGCCGGTTCATCAATGCGAATGCCGCCAGCGACTTTGACGTAAACATCACAGGCTCCGATTTGCAGATGAACCCGCTTTTCCAAAACCGCCAGCAGCAGCTGGATTCTTTTGATATCCACGGAATCTGCCGTCCGCCGTGGCGGAACGTAAGGAGTAGGCGCCACCAGTGCCTGCAGCTCTACCAGCAGAGGCCGGGTTCCCTCCACTGTAGGAATGATGACCGTACCGCTGTCACACTCACGCTCCGATAAAAACATCTTCGACGCATCGGGAACATCCACCAGTCCCACATCCCGCATCTCAAACAGCCCCAGTTCATTGGTACTGCCAAAGCGGTTCTTCACGGCCCGCAGTACCCGGTACTCGGCATTGCGCTCACCTTCAAAGTAAAGGACAGTATCCACAATGTGTTCCAGTACCCGGGGGCCTGCCAGATTTCCATCCTTCGTCACATGACCGATGACAAAGGCGGCAATGCCATTAGTCTTGGCAATGCGCAAAAGTTCCACCGAACATTCCCGCACCTGGGAAACACTTCCCGGGGCACTCTGTACCTCCGGTTTAAAAATCGTCTGAATTGAGTCAATGACCAGCAGGTCTGGCTTGGTATTGGACACATGGGCCTCGATGGTTTCCAGATTTGTCTCACTGACCACCAGCAGACTGTCGGCAATTGCCCCTAGCCGATCCGCCCGCATGCGTACCTGACGGGTGCTTTCTTCCCCCGTCACATACAGCACCCGGCGCCCTGAGCGCGCCACATCGGCACACACTTTAAGGGTCAGGCTGGATTTACCCACCCCTGGGTCGCCGACAATCAGCACCATGGAACCGGGGATGACGCCGCCTCCCAGCACCCGGTCAAGCTCGCCTGACCCCGTCAGGAACCGGGGCAAATCCTCCAGCTCCACTTCCCCTATGGGTTGTGGCTTCACCGCATCCGAAAGGCCCAGGCGAAGCCCACCGCTGCCCTTAGGTTCCGGTGCCACTACTTCTTCCACCATAGTATTCCAGGCACCGCACCCCGGGCATCGCCCCAGCCATTTTGGTGCATCATACCCACAGTCCTGGCAGACGTATACAGTTTTCTTTTTCTTAGGCATAAAGTTTCTCCAATCCCATCAATGGGAAAAATTCTTCAGCAGTCGTTTTAGCAGCCGAATGGTCCATCGCCCCAACCAGACGATGGACCACAGGAGATTGGCTGCAAAATCGAGGATTTTCCCGGTAAGGCTGGCCGGTGCCAGTTTATTTCTTGGCATCCACTGTCACCCTCCTGACTGCTTTCTTCTTCACTTCTTTCTTGGTGAAATCCAACATATCGCCATTCTTGCGGATGCAGATGGTATCCCCAGCCTTAAACCGATGCCGTAACAACCGCTCGGCTATTTCATCTTCGATATGCTTCTGCAGGGCACGCTTCAACGGGCGAGCACCGTATTTAAAGTCGGTTCCCGCTTCCACCAGTTTATTCTTGGCGGAAGGACTGATTTCCATCTTGATATCCTTTTCCAGCAAGCGTTTCTTTACATCCTTGAGCAGGATATCCACAATTTTCACCAATTCTTTCCGTCCCAGGGGATGGAAGACCAGCATCTCATCAATGCGGTTTAAAAATTCCGGTTTAAAGATGCGCTTGACCTCGCTAAGCATCCGCTTGCGACCGTTTTCTTCCGTCTGCTGGGCTTCTTCTTTATCCCCACTGACGGAAAAGCCCATAGCCTGATTCTGTTTTCGCAGGAAACTTGCACCAGCATTGGAGGTCATGATGATAACCGTATTGCGGAAGTCCACCGTGCGACCCTGACCATCCGTCAGGCGGCCGTCGTCGAGGACTTGCAACAGGATATTAAACACATCGGGGTTGGCCTTTTCAATCTCATCCAGCAGAATAATCGAATAAGGCTTGCGGCGCACAGCATCCGTCAGTTGGCCTCCCTCCTGATAGCCCACGTAGCCCGGAGGAGCCCCCACCATCCTCGATACACTGTACTTTTCCATGTACTCGGACATGTCGAAACGGATGACTGCATCTTCGCTGCCAAAAAGTGCCTCAGCCAACGCCCGGGCCAGTTCCGTCTTGCCCACACCCGTAGGCCCCAGAAACAAAAAGGAGCCAATGGGACGCTTTGGGTCCTTGAGGCCGGCTCTAGCCCGCCGAATTGCCTTGGCTACCGCTTGGACAGCAGCTTCCTGGCCGACGACCCGGCGGCTGAGGATTTTCTCCATGTTGAGCAGCCGTTCCGATTCCTTTGCCGCAATCTGGCGGACGGGAACTCCCGTCCACTGGGCCACCACATCGGCGATATCATCAGCAGTCACTTTGATGCGGTTATGGTCTTTTTTCTCCCAATTGCGGCGCGCTTCATCCCAGGATTCCTTTACCGCCTGCATCTCGTCGCGCAGTTTGGCTGCCCGTTCGTAATCCTGAGCAGCAATGGCCGCTTCCTTTTCCGTATGGAGCTTATCCAGCTGCTCACGGATGGAATGAATCTGACTTGTGGGCGCAACTTTTCCCATGCGCACCTTCGAAGCCGCTTCATCCATGAGGTCGATTGCCTTATCGGGCAGGAACCGGTCGGTGATATAGCGATGGGAAAGATATACCGCCGCCTCGATGGCAGCCCCTTCGATTTTCGCCCGATGAAATTCTTCGTACTTGCTGCAAAGGCCCTGCAAAATACGCACGGCATCCTCGGGCGATGGCTCCTCCACCATTACCGTCTGGAAACGCCGGGACAAGGCGGCATCCTTTTCCAGATACTTCTTGTATTCATCCAATGTCGTAGCGCCAATAATCTGAATCTCTCCCCGGGAAAGGGCCGGTTTTAAGATATTGGCGGCGTCCAGTGCCCCCTCGGCAGCACCGGCTCCCACCAGGGTATGCATTTCATCAATGAACAGGATGATATTGCCCAACTGGTGAATCTCTTCGATGACGCCCTTTAACCGTTCCTCAAACTCGCCGCGGTATTTTGCCCCTGCCACCAGCGACGCCATGGATAGGGAAATGACTTTCTTATCCTGCAGCATATAAGGAACGGCCCCTTCTACAATGCGCTGGGCCAAGCCTTCTGCAATTGCCGTCTTGCCTACCCCCGGCTCTCCCAACAGAATCGGGTTATTTTTCGTTCGCCGGGAAAGAATCTGTATGACCCGCTGGATTTCCTTTTCCCGGCCAATAACCGGGTCCATCTTGGCATCTTCTGCCAGGCGATTGAGGTCGCGGCCGTATTTTTTCAACAAAGGCGCGCCCCCTTCCCGGCGGATGCGGCCCCTGCCATTAGCTTTTTCCAGCTGCGGGCCATCGTCGGAAGGATGAGGCATATCGATGCGCTCAAGCACTTCGTCCTGTAGGTTGTCCGGGTCGATGCCCAAACGGTTCAACACCTCAATGGCAGCCCCTTCCGTTTCCGACAACAGGCTCAGCAGGATATGCTCCGTCCCGATATAGGTGTGCCCCAAGGTCTGCGACTCCTCCATCGCCCCCTCCATGACCCGTTTAGCCCGGGGGGTGTAGTATGGATTATCCGACGGATATTCGGCTTCCTGAGAATCCATATTGCTGACCATGGCCATGGCTTTTTCAAAGGTAAGCCCTAGAGAATACATGGCCTGGGCAGCCACGCCATTGCGCTCATGCAGCAGCCCTAACAGGATGTGCTCCGTACCAATGTAGTCCTGCTGCAAATCCTGGGCCACGTATTGGGCAAACTCCACCGCCTTGATGGCACGATTGGTAAAGTGATTTCGATAATTCATGATTCATCCTCCGAGCTCACGCGATGCTCGCCAAGTATTTCTCTTACCTTGCGCGCTCTGAGCTGGTCGATTTCGATTTTGGACATATTCTCATTTTCCGCCAGATTCTGCAGAAAACTGCGATGGCAAGCCACGAGAATATCGGCATAACAATCAGCTTTCACCTCATGAATCAATTTCAAGTCAATTCCTAAGCGGACTTTGGATAAAAGTTCCATCGCCTCACGCTCGGAAAGCATGCGTGCATATGCCAAAGTACCATAAGCCCGCCAAACTTCATCCGCCAGCTGCTCTTTGCGATAAAGGGCTAAGGCTTTACGCGCCCGGCGTTCATGGGCCACGATTTCCGTTACGGCACTTTTGAGATTGGCAATGAGTTCTTCCTCTGAGAACCCTAAGGTCAGCTGATTAGAAATCTGGAACAAGCTGCCCACTGGCTCCTTGTCATCCCCGTACAAGGCGCGAACCGCCAACCCAAGCTGCGGGGAAATATTGATGATACTGCTGACATTGCGGGTAAATACCAGCCCAGGCAAATGCAACAATACCGACGCTCTAAGGCCTGTACCAAGATTGGTGGGGCAGGAGGTGAGATAGCCCATCTTCTCATCAAAGGCCATATCCAGCCGGGATTCTACCAGGTCATCGAGGGTAAAGGCCGTGCTCATGGGAAGGTCCAGATTCAGTCCCGGTGCCCAGCATTGAATGCGCAGATGGTCTTCCTCATTGACCATAATGCTGATGCAACGGTCATCGGACACATAGGTCGCGCGATACTGCGGGTTCTTAATGAGGTTTTCCGTAATCAGCTGCTTTTCCAGCAAAACCTCCCGCTGCAGGGGCGACAACCGTTCGACATCCACCCGATCAAAGGGCATCCCCATGGACTTTTCCAGTTCCGGAAGCACTTCATCCGTAGCCACCAGCACCTGGGAAAGCTGATTCATATCCGCCCGATTGGGGAAGGGAACCCCCTTGAGGTTGCGAGCCAGGCGTATGCGGCTTGCCACTACTACATCACCATCAGTACCGCCGCTTTTCAGCCAGGTCAGCTCCTTGCTGCGAAGCAAGTCATTGATTGCCATTCGCCACGCCTCCTTCCTGGGATTCTATCTTTTGCTCCAGGCTGCGAATCCTATCCCGATACTCGGCAGCCTTTTCGTATTCCTCCCGGGCTACGCTGTCCTGGAGTTTTTGCCGCAGCAGGCCAATTTCGTGCTTGATTTCCAAGGCACTGCCACTGCGATGGGGAATTTTGCCCCGATGTACGCTGGAGCCATGAATCCGCCGCAAGAGCGGCTCAATCTGCTGGCGAAAGGTATTATAGCACTCTGCACAGCCAATCTTCCCCGTCTGCTGGAAATCACGATAACTCATGCCGCAGCTCGGGCATACCAGCTGATTCTGATCCAAGGGCCGTTTCTCCCCGCGTTCAGCTGCATTGCTGAAGATTCCCTTGAGGAAATCGTCCATGGATACCCTTCGGCCCTGTTTGGCCGAAGGAACAAATTCTCCATAGGCAGCCGCACATTTTTCACATAAATTTTTTTCTATCCGTCCATCCGGCCCAATCTGGGTGATATGGACTACCGCTTCATTGCGTCCACAATCATCACACAACATCCGGAATCCCTCTTTTCTATGATAAAACTACTTCAAAAATCCTGTCATTTGGGTTCAGGAAAAATTCTCCAAGGTTAGGAACATGGATTTTAGCAAATGAACCCGTTCCTCAGCCGTAACATGATCCGATTGATAGGCAAAAACCACCACCTGCATCATCAAAGCTGCTTCACGGTTCGTAATCATCTGATGCTGGAGCAGGTAATGAACCATGGACTGCACCATCGGCATCTCCGTATCCTTATCAATCTTATCCAGCATGTCCTGATAGACCATATTGCGCGTCGGCACCTGCACGATGCGGATAAATCCGCCCAATCCACGGCGGGATTCCACCACGAATCCCTTGTCCTGCGTGAACCGCGTGGAAAGCACATAACTAATCTGAGAGGGCGCACAGGAAATCTCATCGGCAATGTCCGTACGCCGAAGCTCTACTTTGCCGTCCTGTTGTGCTGCCAGCTGCCGCAGAATATACGCTTCAATCAAATCTGCGATATTGCTCACGATAATCACCTTCTATAAAAATTGACCATTTGACTTTTATTCTATTATAACGCCATTGTTCAAATTTTGCCATAGGCAAAATCTTCCCTTGCGCTTACCTCGACAGCCATGGCCCTTTCGAAACAAAAATCCCAAACATCGTTTTGCCGCGTTGTCTGGGATTTTAAACGTATTTTATTTTAAAGCTTCTTGGAGCACTTCCGCATTCTTTTTCATGGCATCGATATAGGCATCCATGGCCTCTGGGGTCGCCTCGCCAGTTACCACCGGGTCAAGGGTGTAAATCTTCGCCCCCGTTTCCCGGGCTATGGTTTCCGCCGCCGCTGGAGAATACTGGGGTTCGGTGAATAAAACTTTTACCGGCAGGGCCTTTACCTTCGCAATGACCTGCTCAAGCTCCTGAGGCGATGGTTCCGTTCCCGGTTCCCGTTCAATCACCCCCACGATATTCAGCTTAAATTCCTTGGCCAAATACGGAAAGGCTTCGTGGAAGGTCACGATATCCTTATGGGGCAAATCATCCAGCTGCTCATGCATCTGTTGGCGCAGCGCCTCAAGCTTCATGACATAATCCAGCGCATTTTTACGGTATTGGTCTTTGTGTTCCGGGTCAGCCTCACAAAGCTGCACCGTAATTGCCTTTACCTGATCAATGGCATACGTCACAGCTGTCCAAACATGCGGGTTCTCTTCCTCGCCTTCCTTCAATAATTGAATGTGGTCATAGTTTGACGCTTCGATTATCTTTAATTTCTTATTCTGCTTGGCCGCCTTCTCCAGGAAGTTTTCCATGCCAGCACCATTTGCCACCAAGACATCCGCCTTTTCCAGCGTTTTCATATCTTCCGTGGTCAGCTGATAATCATGCAAACATCCCGTCTGCGGCTTCGTCATATTGATGACCTCAACCCCATCGACATCTTTGGTGATGTTGATGACATCGATGTACATGGGATAGAAAGATGTGACAATGGTGAAATTCTTTTTGGCTGCGGACTGTGGTTTACTGCATCCCGTCACAGCAAAGCAAAACAACACCAACAACGATACGATAATAGCTATTTTCTTCACAGGAAACTCCTTTCGGTAATTGCCGTCCCTCTGCCTATCGCAAAGCAAATATCCAGCAAAAAAGCCTTCCCAAATGGGAAGGCCTGTTCATCAGCAAATCAGCCAAGAATTACGAGAGAATCATGAGCTTTTACGCTCTGGCCAGCTGCTACGTTGAACGTCTTAACAACGCCGTCAGCATCAGCAGCAATCTCATTCTGCATCTTCATAGCCTCGAGAATCAGCAGCGTGTCACCAGCTTTAACAGCCTGGCCTTCGCTGGCTACGAGCTTCACGATCTTGCCCGGCATCGGAGCATCGATGGAATGCTCACCAGCACCTGCGGCAACGGCAGCTTTAGCCGGAGCAGCTGGTGCTGCTGGAGCCGGGGCTGCTTTCGGAGCTACCGGGGCTGCCGGAGCCGGAGCAGCTTTCGGAGCTGCTGTAGCTGCGGATTTTACTTCCTCAACTTCTACTTCATAAGCCGTGCCGTTAACGGTGATATTGAACTTTTTCATTAAGAATTCCTCCAAATACGTTCTACTTCGGAATCAATCAGAACTGTTTGACCAAGCCGCCTCTAGCGGACAATGCCCAAACGTCGCTGCGCTTGATGCGGACAGCGATAACTTTATTCGACATCATCATCTGAACAGCAGCCGTGATAGCGGCTACTACCTCAGGCGATACGCCATTTGCTTCGGTTTTCATAACGTGCACCTCTTTGCTTAAAGCGGAATATTGCCGTGTTTCTTGGACGGGCCAACTTCGCGCTTGCTAGCCAGTGCATTGAGGGCCGTGATGATGCGCGGACGCGTCTCCTTCGGCTCAATAACCATATCAACATAGCCACGCTCTGCGGCAACATACGGCGTTGCGAAGTTTTCAACATACTCTGCCGTCTTAGCATCCTTATCCGGGTCTTTGCGGAAAATGATGTTTGCTGCACCAGCCGGGCCCATAACAGCGATTTCCGACGTCGGCCAAGCCATAACCTGATCAGCGCCAAGTTCGCGGCAGCACATAGCGATGTAGGAACCGCCATAAGCCTTACGGGTAATGACCGTAACTTTAGGAACCGTAGCCTCACTGTAAGCGTACAGCATCTTGGCACCATGACGGATAATGCCGTTGTGCTCCTGGTTGACACCTGGCAGGAAGCCCGGTACATCAACGAGGTTGACGAGAGGAATATTGAAGGCATCGCAGAAGCGGATGAAACGGGCGGATTTATCCGACGCATCAACATCCAGGCAGCCAGCCATAACTTTCGGCTGGTTGGCGATAATACCTACGCTGCGGCCATCGAAACGGGCAAAGCAGCAAATGATATTCGTAGCAAAGAATTCCTGTACTTCGTAGAACTCACCGTTATCAACGAGGGAACGAATTACATCCTTCATATCGTATGGCATGTTCGGGTTGTCCGGAATCACCGAGTTCAGGCTTTCATCCTGACGGTCCGGGTCATCACCGGTCTCCATGATGGGTGCATCTTCCATATTGTTGCTGGGCAGGAAGGAAAGCAGGTAACGAATCTGCTTGATGCAGTCGTCCTCATCCTCAGCTGCGAAATGAGCAACACCGCTGCGGGTATTATGGGTCATAGCACCGCCCAGAGCCTCAGCTGTAACTTCCTCAGCCGTTACCGACTTGATAACAGCTGGTCCCGTGATGAACATCTGACTGGTGTTCTTTACCATGTATATGAAGTCCGTGATAGCCGGGCTGTATACAGCACCGCCTGCGCAGGGTCCCATGATTACGGAAATCTGCGGAATTACACCAGAAGCTGCCGTATTGCGATAGAAGATACCGCCATAACCAGACAGGGCGTCAACGGCTTCCTGGATACGAGCGCCGCCCGAGTCGTTGATACCGATGCACGGTGCGCCCATCTTCATGGCAAGATCCATAACTTTCCAGATCTTATGCGCATGTTTTTCACCCAGCGATCCACCCTCAACGGTGAAATCCTGTGCATAAGCGTAGACAAGACGGCCATCAACCGTACCATATCCCGTTACTACACCTTCGCCCGGAAGTTCTTTTTTGTCCTGACCAAAATTCGTGCAACGATGCTTCATAAACATATCGAGCTCAACGAAAGTTCCCTCATCGAACAGCTTGTTGATGCGCTCGCGGGCAGTCTGTTTGCCCTTTGCATGCTGCTTCTCGATGCGGGCCTGACCGCCGCCCTGCATGATATGCTCTTTCTTTGCATTCATTAAGTCAATTTTTTCCTGAACAGTAGCCATTATATACCTCCTATAATTAGCTTGTGAGAAAATAGTCTGCGACACATTTCTCATGTACTGCAATCTCTATTTTGCACTATTTGTGTGAAAATTGCAAGACTAATTTAATACCAGGTATTAATCACGCTGGCAAAGTTCCAGGAGAACACCATGGGAAGCCTTCGGATGAACAAAAGCAATTTTAGCACCACCAGCACCGATACGCGGTTTCTCGTCAATCAGACGAACCCCCTGCTCTTTGAGGTCGGCCAAAGCGGCCTCAAGATTATCCACCCGCAGAGCAATGTGCTGAATGCCACCGCGGCCACCATTCTTTTCAATGAATTTAGCGATAGGAGAGGTTTCATCCGTTGCTGCCAGCAGCTCGATTTCGCTACCATTCGGCGTGGGGAAGAACCCCGTAGTTACCTTCTGCTCGGCAACGGTTTCCTCACCGTTGTCGGGAAGTCCCAACGTACCGCCCCAGAAAGAACCGACTTCCTTGAGGTCCGAAACAGCAATACCGATATGATCTACGCCTAATACTTTAAACATAATGAACCCTCCATTCGGATTAATAATTATTTCAGCATCTCATCCATGACCTGACCGATGACGGTATACGGGTCTGTTTCATGCTGCTTGATTTGCTCGACATAGCCATCAAGGCGACCGCTGTCCACGATCTTGCCCTTGATGTATGTGCCGATGTTGCTGCTGAGGATATCGAGCATTTCATCACGGGTACGCTTCGTGCGGCGCTCAGTCAATTGTCCATTGCCTTCGATATGCGTCCGGTGTTTTTCTACGGTATCCAAGAGTTCTGTAATGCCCTCATTCTGGCTGGCCACCACCTTGGTAATCGGTGGGCGCCATTCCGTCATCAGGCTGTCCAGGTCCAGCATCATGTTGATTTCGCGAACCAATTTGTCTGCCCCATCAAGGTCTGACTTGTTGATGCAGTACAGGTCGCCGATCTCCAAAATGCCGGCCTTAATTGCCTGGATATCATCCCCCATGCCGGGAATCAATACGACCATGGTCGTATCGGCAGCTTTAACGATATCCACTTCTGACTGACCGACGCCAACCGTTTCGACGATAATGATGTCCTTTCCAAAAGCATCCATGGCCTTGACCGCGTCAGCGGTTTTATGGGATAAACCACCGAGACTGCCACGGGTGCCCATACTGCGGATAAAGACTCCCTCGTCAAGGGTCAGTCCATTCATGCGAATGCGGTCACCTAATATGGCGCCGCCCGTAAATGGGCTGGTCGGGTCGACAGCTATAATACCAACGGTCTTGCCCTGGGCACGATATTCGCGGGCTATCTTATCCGATAGCGTGCTTTTTCCTGCCCCCGGGGGACCCGTGATACCCAATACATAGGCATGGCCAGTATGGGGATAAAGCTTCTTCATGATATCCGTCGCTTCATCGTACTCATTCTCGATGGCAGTAATTGCCCGAGAAAGTGCCAGCCGATTGCCTTTAAGTAATTCTTCTGCTATGTCCATCCTGCCACCACCTTTTCGGTAGTATTTATTGTGAACTCTAACGGAAAAACCAGTTCACAGTGCGAAACAGTAAAACAGTGCCAGGTTTGGGCCAGAGGACCGGAACCCGCCCCCCTGGTCCTGTTCCCAGCACCGCTGCCTTTTTAAAGTTTTACATTCTCATTGATGTATTTGACCACTTCGCTGGTCGGCGTTCCCGGCGTGAATACCGCCGAAACACCAGCCTCTTTAAGGGCCGGGATGTCGCCTTCCGGAATAACGCCACCACCAATGATAAGCGCATCTGTCATTCCGTTTTTGCGGACAAGGTCAACGACTTTGGGGAAGAGATGTCCATGGGCCCCCGAGAGGATGCTCATAGCAACCACATTGACGTCCTCCTGCAGCGCTGCTTCAGCAATCTGCTCCGGCGTCTGGCGAAGGCCCGTATAGATAACCTCAAAGCCAGCATCGCGCAGGGCGCGGGCAACGACCTTCGCCCCGCGGTCATGACCGTCAAGACCTGGTTTAGCAACTAAAACTCTGATTTTCTTTTCCATTGTGAATTCCTCCAAAAACGCAAACGCTATTACTGTACGATTCTTTTAAAGCGGGCGATTACAGGCTGACATGAGCCTCATATTCACCGAATACCTCACGCATGACGTTGCAAATCTCACCAAGGGTTGCATAGGTCTTAACGGCAGCGAGGATATGCGGCATGAGGTTTTCATTCTCATCCTGGCAAGCCTTCTTAAGATCAGCCAGGGCCGCTTTTACCGCCTCATTATCACGTTTCGCTTTCATAGCCTCAACCTTTGCCTTCTGACGCTCGCCGACAGCTTCGTCGACTTTCAGCAGGCCTTTTGGAGGTTCTTCTTCCATCTGGAATTTATTGACACCGACAATCGTACGGGCACCAGATTCCACATCCATCTGCCATTTATAAGCAGAATCCTGAATTTCCTTCTGGATGTAACCCTTCTCGATAGCGGCAACTGCACCACCGAGGTCGTCGATTTTCTTTATGTAATCCCAAGCTTCCGCCTCAATCTTGTTCGTCATAGCCTCCACATAGTAGGAACCAGCCAGCGGATCGATGACATCAGCCAAGCCGCTCTCATACGCAACAATCTGCTGGGTACGCAGAGCAATCGTAACGGATTCCTGGGTTGGCAGAGCCAAAGCCTCATCCCGGGAGTTCGTGTGCAGGGACTGGGTGCCGCCCATGACAGCAGCTGCCGTCTGCAGGGCAACACGAACGATGTTGTTGTTCGGCTGCTGAGCCGTCAGCATCGAACCAGCCGTCTGCGTATGGAAACGCAGCTTCATGCTCTTGTCATTCTGCGCATGGAAGCGCTCCTTCATGACTTTTGCCCAGATACGGCGGGAAGCGCGGAACTTCGCCACCTCTTCGAGAACGTTGTTGTGCGCGTTCCAGAAGAAGGACAGACGGCCAGCAAAGTCGTCAATCTTGAGGCCGGCTTTAATAGCTGCCTCACAGTATGCGATACCATCGGCAATCGTGAAGGCGATTTCCTGTGCAGCCGTGGAACCTGCTTCACGAATGTGGTAACCCGAAATCGAAATGGTATTCCATTTCGGTACGTTTTTCGAACAATACTCGAAGATGTTCGTGATAAGGCGCATGGATGGACGCGGCGGGAAGATATACGTACCGCGGGCAGCATACTCCTTGAGAATATCGTTCTGAATCGTACCACGCAGCTGGTCAGCAGGCACCCCCTGTTTCTCAGCTACAGCGATATACATAGCCAAAAGAACCGAAGCTGGAGCATTAATGGTCATTGACGTGGAGACCTTACCAAGGTCAATCTGGTCAAAGAGCGTTTCCATATCTGCCAGCGAGTCGATGGCAACACCGACTTTACCGACCTCGCCTTCGGAGATTGGATCCGTGGAATCATAACCAATCTGCGTCGGCAAGTCAAAAGCACAGGACAGGCCCGTTGCACCATTTTCAATCAACATGCGATAACGCTTGTTGGACTCTTCAGCAGTAGAGAAACCAGCATACATACGCATCGTCCAGAAACGGCCGCGATACATCGTGGGCTGAACGCCACGGGTATATGGATAAACACCAGGGAAACTCAACTCATCGGCATAATCCGTATCCTTAATGTCTAGCGGCGTATAAAGGCGTTTCTCCGGCAAATGTTCACGCTCGGGGAAACGTGCGATTGCTTTTTCTACACTGGCTTCGTATTTTTCAAGCTCAGCTTGGATTTTCTCATTGCTCATTAGGAAATTCCTCCTGATTCATTCAGTATCTATTTCTATACGATGTTCAATTTTTATTTTGCCATGCTGCCATTCTCAATGAAGCGTTCGTGGAAGGAAAGCGCCTCGTGAAGAAGATGCGGCGTATGGACGTGTTTGAGTTTTTCATCGGCCCGTTTGAAATAATCCAGCAGGATAGGACGATAACTTGGATGCGCACAATTGTTAATTATCTCTAAAGCGCGCTCACGGGGTGCCTTGCCACGCAAATCGGCAATGCCCTGCTCCGTAATGATGATGTCCACATCGTGCTCCGTGTGGTCGATATGGGAACAGAAAGGAACTACTGCCGAAATCTTGCCCTCTTTGGCAATGGACGGCGTGTAGAAGATGGTGAGGTATGCGTTGCGGGCAAAGTCGCCGCTGCCGCCGATACCGTTCATCATCTTCGTGCCCGTAATATGGGTCGAATTGACATTGCCATAGATATCAACTTCGATGGCCGTATTCATGGCAATGACCCCTAAGCGATGGACAACTTCCGGACTGTTGGAGATTTCCTCCGGACGCAGCAGCAAATATTTCTTGTATTTTGCTACATCCTTGTAGAAACGAGCCATGCCCTCCGGCGATGGGCTGAAGGCCGTGCCCGATGCGAAGTTCAATTTGCCCGCATCGATAAGATCCAGCATACCGTCCTGAATGACTTCGGTGTAAACCGTCAGGTCTTTCAGGTCAGAATCCACAAAACCAGCGATAACTGCATTGGCCACGTTGCCAACACCAGACTGCAGGGGTAGCAAATTCTTCGGCATGCGGCCAGCTTCGATTTCCTTGTTAAGGAACTCCAGTGTAAACTGGCTCATCTTCTTAGAATCTTCATCAATCGGCTTCAGCGGACGGGTATGATCCGGAATATCGCAAGGAACGATGTATTTGATTTTTTCCGGTGTGCAGGGAATGTACGTGGTTCCCACCCGGTCATTGGCCTTGACAATTGGAATCGGCAGGCGGTTTGGCGGGTCCATCGGCACATAGACATCATGCATGCCTTCCAGGTCCAGTGGCTGGGAAGTATTGACTTCAACGATGACCACATCAGCACTTTGTACATACGAAGCGGCGTTACCCAAGGACGTTGTCGGGATGATATTACCTTCCTCGGTAATGGCGCATGCCTCAACAACAGCTACATCCGTCTTGCCCAGATAACCGCAGCGGCCCAACTGGGCAGACTCAGAAAGATGAAGGTCGAGATAATCAACCGAACCGTCATTGATTTCACTGCGCAAAATCTTGTCCGTCTGATAGGGCAGACGTTTTTTGATGCCGTGAACAGCCGCCAAAGCCTCATCAAGCTCCGGGCCTGTGGAGGCACCTGTCCAAAGGTTAATCGTGAATGGTTCCTTTTTCATACGCTCAGCGAGTGCCAGCGGAACAGCTTTCGGATAAGCCGATGCTGTAAATCCGCTCATGGCTACATTCATGCCCGGCTTAAAGAAGGCTGCTGCTTCCTCAGCTGTGACAATTTTCGCCTGCAATGCTTTGTTACGCACGCGATCGAGAATATCAATCATAGAAAATCCTCCCTCATCAGTGCCGACCCATCTTCGGTTCCGGCAACAGATTTTAACGATTAGGACGCCGCATCTTGTTTCGTATTCTTTTTTATGATTCATTGTATCCATAAAGTATAACATGAAGTTATTGACACGATGAATTATAATCATAGATTATCGTAACAGTATGCTATAATTATGTCCCTTGCCTAAGAATAACACGAAAAGAAAACGGCGTCAAGATTGACTTGACGCCGTTTTCCGACATTTTAACACAACTGTGTCAAAAACATTATGAGATAAATTTTATGAATCACTTCCGCGTGATATAATAGGACAAACTACTAAGACCAATTGATAAATCCTCATTGATGATATGCATCGAATCGGGGACTTCCATCTTGATTGGTGCAAAGTTCCATATCCCTTTCACCCCGGCTGCCACCAGCTTATCTGCTACGCCCTGAGCAAAGGCCGCCGGCACCGCTATTATGCCAATCTGGATGTTGCGCTCTTTGACCACCTTCTGCATATTGCGGATATCTTCTACCACAACATGATTGACGGTTTTGCCAATGACCTTGGGGTCCTGGTCAAACAGCGCCACCAAATTGAAGCCAAGACTTACAAAATTCTGGTAGTTCGCCAGCGCCTCGCCGAGATGACCGATGCCAACCACGGCAATGTTCCAATGGTTGTCCAGTCCTAAAATCTCACCCACATTGCGCTTGAGCTCGTTGACGTAATACCCTACGCCCTTCTTACCAAACTGACCGAATGACGCCAGGTCTTTGCGGATTTGCTCTGGTGTGATTCCCAGCCTGCGCCCCAGCTCATCCGAGGAGATGATATCAATCCCCTCATCCTGAGCCAGCCGCAGGGTACGAAAATATAACGGAAGGCGGTCAATCGTTGCCTTGGATATATTTACCTGACCCTTCATCGTAACGCCTCCCTTATTCTTCTTCGCTTATGTCCTCATCTCCGGCATTAACGGCCGCCACTGTTGCCGCCAGCGCTGCCAACATCCACAAGAACATCGACGATGGAATGTTAAACAGTAAATCATCGGTAAAGCCATTGAGGGCCACCGACAGGATTGCCAGTCCCACGCCCAGGGACAACCCAGCCAGCAGACGGTAATCCAGCCAACCGGCAAAGTCCTGCCAAAAGGGAATTACCGGTTCTGCAGTTTCTTGTTTTACACTTTCTGCCACCTTCTGTAATTCCACATCGGCAGCAGCTTCTTCGTTGTAATCAAAAGGAGTCTCCTCCAGTGGTTCCGGCGCCGGGGGCTGGAATTTCTGGCGCAAAGCCATAATCATGGTTCCAAACAGATACCACAAGAAGGCAATTGCTCCCGGAATACCGATTTCCACCGCATAGTTAAGATACAAGTTATGGGCATGAACGATGCGAATATCAGCCCCCTGAAGATAAAAGTCGTATTCCGGATAAACCATCCAATAGGCCCCCCAACCGATGCCCAGAAAGGGATGGTCCTGAATCATGGCAATAGAACTCTCCCAAAAGGCCAAACGCATTTCTGACGAGGTGTCCACCTTGGTAAACACCGACGCCAGCCGCTCATAGAGCACCGGGTCGGCCAGCAACAGCACGCCGCCTACCACCACACAGGCTGCTAGTACCCGCCAGTCCTTTACCATGCCATACAGGATAAAAATCGCCACAATGACCAGCAGGGCTCCCCGGGCATAAGTCATGGCCAGGCAGGCTACTGCTGCCAATATGAAAGTTCCCAGCACGATGCGCTTGGGTTTGCTGTCAGCCTTGACAAAGAGACCAAAGGCAAGACAGATAACGATATCCAGATAACCTGCCAAGATATTCGGATTCTCCCAGGTGGAAAAAACCCGCTTGCGAAGCTCTGGGAAAGCGTCACCATCCACCCACTTCATCGCACTGATATCAATGCCAAAGATGTACTGGTAAAACCCGTAAAGGATAACCACCAGCGCTGATGTCCCTAAGGCCATCAGCAATTGTTTGAACTGCTTTACCTCCCGCACTTGCTGCCCCACCAAGAAATACGTCAGAGCATAAACACCAACCAGGTTATACCAGTTGTAAAAACTGAATCCCCGGTCTGGTGACCCCAGCACCGAAGCCCCACTGATTAGGATGAACAGACAGACGGGAACATCGAACGGAAAATGCCGGTATTTAAATTCCTTATCCGTGCGAAACCGCAAAAGGGTAAAAACGACGCCAAGAAGCAAGGCAATCGTTGCTCCTGGCGGCCATAGTGCCAGCAAAAAGGCCTCTGCCAGAACGGCAAACCAGGACCATTTTTTGAAGCGCTGGCACCACTTTTCTCTGGCAGCCTGCCGACGGCGTTGGCGCAACTCCCGCATAGCTGCCGCTTCGGATTTTGATGACATACTATCACCCCTTCCGTTTCAATAAGAGCTGACGGACTCCGCCAACGAGATATAAAGAACCGGCCATGACCAACAGTTTTTCCTGATTGGCCAATTCCAAGGCGCGATTCAGTGCTTCGCCATTGTCGGCAATTGCCTCCACATGCTGCACATGGGGTGCCACCTGCTTCGCCAATTCCTGAGGCTCGGCTGCCCGCTCCGAATCGGGAACGGTCACCACCACCGTATCATTAGGACGCAGCAGGATATCGAGCATTGCCTCGATATCCTTATCCTTCAAGATTCCCAACAGCAGCACTCGCTGCTCTGCCGGAAAATACAAGTCCAGACTGCTGCGCAAAGCCTCCATGCCAGCCGGATTATGGGCACCATCGACGATTACCACCTGGTCTTTTATGTCCACGCGCTCAAAGCGCGCCGGCCAGGTGACCAGTTTCAAGGCTTCCGCAATATGCTCCTCCTTGACTCGTTCATCGATGTTGTGAATCAGATTAGCAGCCATCACTGCCACCGAGCTGTTCTCCACCTGATGACACCCGAGAAGATGAAGTTCATAGGGAACTTTCATAACCCCCAGCAGCGCCGAAGTGAAATCCAGCTTCTGCGTGCGCCCATCACAAGAAATATACTCAGTATGGAAATCTTCCCCAGCCACAAAGATATCGGCATTCCGCTTGGCTGCCTCCTGGCGGAGAATATCCAGCGGAACCCCTTTGGCAGCCGTAACCACCGGAACACCATCCTTGATGATGCCCGCTTTATGGTGGGCAATCCCCTCCAGGGTTCCGCCACAGCGGTCCGCATGCTCAAAGGTCACGTTCGTGATGACCGAGACCTCCGGCGTGATGACGTTGGTCGAATCAAGCAGACCGCCAAGACCAACCTCGATGACCGCGTACTCCACATGACGCATGGCAAAATAGAAGAATGCCAGCGCCGTCAGCACCTCGAACTGGGTTGGGCACTCATCACCTTCGGCTACCATCTGCTCCACATAGGTGCGGATGGTGCTCAGGCAGTCGGCAAATTCCTGCTCGCTTATGGGCTGGCCATCCACCTGGATGCGCTCCGTATAGGAGACCAGATGCGGCGAACTGTACATGCCCGTGTGGATATCCGAACGGCGCAGGATGCCGGCGAGCATCGCCGACACCGAGCCTTTGCCATTCGTACCGGTCACATGGATGGTACGATACCTGTCCTGCGGCACATCCAGGAGCTCCAGCAGCCGCTGGATGCGCGTGAGCCCCAGCTTGATGCCAAAGATATTCAGCCCTTCCAGATAGGCGAGGGCTTCCTGATAATTCATGTTACGATTCTCCTATCTTAGAGCTTCGCCAAATCCTGGATGCGGCTCTCCACCGATTTTTTCTTTTCTTCATAGCCGGCGAGCTTCTCCTTCTCACCAGCGACAACCTGCTCCGGAGCCTTGCTCAGGAAGCCTTCGTTGCTGAGTTTGCCAGCAAGACGCTTGATTTCCTTCTCGAGTTTCTCCAGCTCTTTATTGAGACGGGCTGTCTCCTTCTCCACGTCAATAAGGCCCTTGAGCGGTAGATAGATCTCGACGCCATTTACCACACCCGCCATGGCATTTTCCGGTGCAGCAGCGCCAGCCGGCAGGATGGTTACCGGCTCCGAAGATGCCAGCTTATCAAGGTAGCCCGTATTCTCAGCAAATACCGCCCGCAGGGACTCATCCTTGAAGTTCAGGATGACTTCGCTCTTTTTGCTCGGAGCAGCCCCGACTTCAGCGCGCATATTGCGGATGGATTTGATGCTCTCCATAATAGCCGTCATCTGTGCCTCGATATCATCGCTGATACGGGCAGCATCAGCCTGCGGCCACTCAGCGATCATGATGCTCTTGACTTCCTCTGCATGAGGAACCTTCTGCCAGATTTCCTCGGTGAGGAACGGCATGAACGGATGCAGCAAGCGCAGCGTGCCCTCGAGGACATGGGAAAGCACATAGAGTGCCGTATTGCGGGCCCGGACATTTTCCGTATCGTAGAGGCGGGCTTTCGTAAGCTCGATGTACCAGTCGCAGAACTCATTCCAGAGGAACTCATAAATCATGCGGCCAGCCTCGCCCAGCTCGAATTTGTCGAGGTTCTCGGTGACGTCGCGGACCGTGCGGGCATAGCGCGAGAGAATCCAGCGGTCAGACAGCGTGTAATCCTCTTCGCCCGGTATGAAGTTCTTATCAAAGCCCTCGAGATTCATGAGCATGTAGCGGGATGCATTCCAGATCTTGTTGGCAAAGTTGCGGGCCGACTCAACGCGCTCCCAGTAGAAGCGCATGTCATTGCCCGGCGTGTTGCCCGTAATCAGCATGAAGCGCAGCGTATCCGCACCGTACTTCTCGACGACTTCAACCGGATCGATACCATTGCCCAGGGATTTGCTCATCTTGCGGCCCTGGCTGTCGCGGACAAGACCATGGATGAATACATGCTTGAACGGGATATCCTTACCGAACTCCAGGCCCATCATGACCATGCGGGCAACCCAGAAGAAGATGATATCATAGCCCGTAACGAGCGTAGCCGTCGGATAGAAATGTTCGAGTTCCTCGGTCTTTTCCGGCCAGCCCATCGTCTCGAACGGCCAGAGGCCCGACGAGAACCAGGTATCGAGAACGTCTTCATCTTGATGGATATGTTTGCTATGGCAATGCGGGCACTCGGTAAGGTCTGTACGCGATACACTCGTTTCACCGCAGTCATCGCAATACCAGGCCGGAATGCGATGGCCCCACCAGAGCTGACGCGAGATGCACCAGTCACGAATATTTTCGAGCCACTGGATATAGGTCTTGGAGAAACGCTCCGGCACGAACTGGATCTTGCCGCTCTTTACCGCCTCGATAGCCGGCTTGGCCAGCGATTCCATCTTGACGAACCACTGCTTGGAAACCAGCGGCTCTATCGTGCTGTGGCAGCGCGAACAATGGCCAACGGCATGCTCATGCTCTTCCACCGAAACGAGAACGCCGAGCTCTTCGAGCTCTTTGACGAGTGCCTTGCGGCATTCATAGCGGTCCATGCCCTCGTACTTGCCGGCACCTTCCATCATCTTGCCCGTATTGCTGATGACTTTGATTTCTTCGAGGTGATGGCGCTGTCCCATCTCAAAGTCGTTCGGGTCATGAGCCGGCGTAACCTTTACGGCACCAGTACCGAAGGATTTATCGACGTATTCATCGGCAAACAGCGGAATCTCACGGTTGACAATCGGCAGGATCAACGTCTTACCAACGATGTCCTTATAGCGCTCATCGTCCGGATGAACGGCAACGCCCGTATCCCCGAACATCGTCTCCGGACGGGTTGTAGCGATTTCGACATACTGGTCTGTACCTTTGACCTGATAGCGCAGATGCCAGAGATGCCCCTGCTCCGTCTCGTGCTCAACCTCGATATCCGAGATAGCCGTATTGCAGTCCGGGCACCAGTTCGTGATACGCGTGCCCTGATAGATGAGTCCCTTTTCATAGAGGCTCACGAACACCTCGCGGACAGCCTTCGAACAGCCCTCGTCCATCGTGAAACGCTGACGATCCCAGTCACAGGAAGAACCAAGCGTACGCAGCTGGTACATGATGCGGTTGCCGTACTGCTCTTTCCAATCCCAAACGCGCTCGAGGAATTTCTCACGGCCGAGCTCATAGCGGTTCGTGCCTTCTTCGCGCAGAGCGCCCTCGACCTTGGCCTGCGTCGCAATACCGGCATGATCGCAGCCCGGTACCCAAACCGTGTTGAATCCCTGCATGCGATGGTACCGGATCAGGATATCCTGCAGCGTATTGTCAAGCGCATGGCCCATGTGCAGCTGGCCCGTGACATTCGGCGGCGGAATAACCATGCTGTACGGTTTCTTGCTCTTATCTACCTCGGCATGGAAGAATTTATTCTCTTCCCAATACTGATACCATTTCTTCTCAAACGACTGCGGGTCATAAACCTTTGGGATGTTGTTTCCCTGTTCCTGATTCTCTGCCATGATAAACCTCCTAAAACTAAATAAAGCGCCTCGCCCAAAAGGACGAAAGCGCTTGCTATCGTGGTACCACCAATCTTTACACACCGGCAAAAACCGTGTGCCTCTCAGCCATAACGCGGCCAACGTTCCCGCTTACTCCCTTTCAGCCGGACAGCTCCAAAGCTACCTTCCGATATCGGATGCAAAGACTCACACCAACCGTCTTCTCTCTTGAGCGCCGATAACCGTACTCCTCTTCTTCCTCGCCTTTTTGTTATACGGCGTTTATTTTATCATATCTCATTTCTTCTTGCAACTTTAAGAAAATACCAATTGCAACCCAGCATTCTAAGCATTATACTATATATTAGAATTTACTGTAGGAGAGTATAGGTTATCATGAATTTCTCATCCATTTCCACGAACAAGGCTATCGCCCTTGGCATCGTAGGACTAGCCTTTACCGCAGCTGCAGTCAGCTGCATTTCTGTATCCACGGCAAACCAAGATTGCGTGGTCATGGGCGTTCAGTCCAATGGCACTACCCTGACAGGAATGAGCAAAAAAGAAGTACGCAAATATTTTGATAAAGAAGCGAAAAAGGCACTGAGCAAAAATGCCGCAGTGCTTTCCTATAAAGAGCGTCATTGGAATATCCAACCTAATGAAATCGATTTGCAGGCCAAAGTCGATGAAGCTGCCGACGCGGCTTACAGCATTGGCCGCGAAAGCAATCCGGTCACCAACCTCATCAATCAGATGAAGCTGGCCATTTTCGGCAAAAATGTGGTCATGACTGCCAGCTTTGATAAAGAGAAACTCAAGGAAAAACTGGCTGCCATCGAAAAAGAAGTCGATACCCCGCCAGCCAACGCGGAAGTCAGCCTGCAGGCCAACGGCTCCATCCAGAAAAAACCGGCAGTCACTGGCTTGACCCTCGATACAGCTCCCATTGCCGAGGAACTCGCCCCAAAATTTGAGGCGCTGGAACTTACGGCAAAAGTCGAACTTGAGCCCAAAGAAGACAAGCCCTTTGTATTAGATGAAGATATCGCCAATATCGATTCCGTTCTTGGCTCCTATACCACCCGGTTCTATCCCGGCGACCGTGGGGACAACATCGGCTTGGCGGCCAGCCACCTGCAGGGGGCACTGATTCGCAGCCAGGCCACCCTATCCTTCAACAACGTCGTCGGCCAGCGCACCCGCGCGGCGGGTTATAAGAATGCCGGCGTTATCGTCAACGGCGAACCAGCCGTTGACGTTGGCGGTGGTGTCTGCCAAGTAAGCAGCACCCTTTACAATGCAATTTTGCTGGCAGGACTCAAGCCCACGGAGCGCTCCAATCATTCCCTGCCATCCAGCTATGTGCCGGCAGGCCGTGATGCCACCGTCGCCGATGGTCTGTTGGATTTCGTCTTCCAGAATCCACTTCCCCATCCGGTAATGCTGCGGGTATCCAATTCCGGAAGTGCCCTGACGATTTACGTTCTCGGCACCAAAGCCGACCTGGGTGGCAAGACCATTTCGCTGGTCAGTGAAGGCCCCAGCACCCGGCCTTCCGTCTACCGCATCTGGAAGCAGGACGGCAAAGTCGTAGAGCGCGAATTCCTGCATACGGATACATTCTAAGAAAAATAACCAAAGGCTATGAAGTCCCCCACCAGGGCAAAGCTTCATAGCCTTTTTTATACGAAGTTTATCGGTAATTTTCAGTAAATTTAAAAAAGAAGGCGAATATTGACAGCTACAAGTATCTCTGTGTAAAATATAAAAGACAGTATCAACTGGCACGGCCCCTTCCGCCGATGCAAGCGAAATTGCACAGATTCCCTTAGGGCAGGCCGTGGGCTTTATTGAAGACGGCGGCAATGGTTTCTACAAAATAAACTTCGACGGCCAGGTTGGCTATGCACTGGTGACTTATCTTTCAAGAGAACGTCCCGTTGTACAGAATCAGCCCAACGGCATCCGCCAAGCCAAAATCGTAAATTGCAAGGAATTTGTTTCCCTGCGGAGCACGCCTTCCACGGAATCTGAACGTCTGGCTCCCATCTTTTTGGGTGACTATGTGGATTGTTACGGCGACGCTGGCAACGGCTTTTATGAAATTGGTGCCCACGGCCCCCGAGGCTATCGACGAAGCTATGAGCTAAAGGAATACATTGTCATTTTGTAAAAGGAGATTTATACCAATGCAACTGAAAAAAATAGCGTTGTGCCTCGGCACGATTTCCGTCCTTATGGGCGGCATACAAGCAGTTAATCCCACCACGACTTTTGCCCAGCCCTTCGTCACCATTGATTATGGCGAACATCAGGGCAACATGCATGTATGGTGGAGCGTTGACAAGGGCTCAGCCTGGGTAAAAGGCAGCCCCCCGAAAAGGACCCTGTGCATCCATACCTCTTTGGAAAATGGCTACAACGAAGTAGAATGCCGGGATTATAGTTTCCGCCAGAAAGATGGCCAATGGTATTATCAATGGAATGGTTTTACGGGCAAACATGCCCCCCTTTCCTCTGGCTTTGGCTGGAAAAAAGTTTCCAAGGACAAATTAGCCAACGATATCCTGTATATCGCCCTGCAAAAATAAACCAGCATAACAAAAAGCCGTATGCCCTATCCTTTCCGATAGGCATACGGCTTTTTGCTGCTCATTTTTTGATTTGAATGCGGCCGGTTGCGATATCGCCGATACCTTTTTGATTCAGATATTGGGAAAACACCTCTTCCAGCGTTCCAAACTCTCCAGTCACCTTGGCATTTTTGAGCATGTCATAGCCATCTCCACCGGCAGCGGTAAAATCACTGACTGCCACCTGGTACAGCCGCTGATTGTCCAAGGGCACACCGGCCACTTTTACATTGCTCACCCGTCTGCCTGCTGGCGCTGCGATATCCAGCGTGAAGGTAAGTCCGCTGACATCCATAAAGCCGCCAAAGGCACCGGGAACATACTCTACCGAATGCTCCAATACCTTTTGGACAGTTGCTCCCGAAATTTCCACCCGCTTCAGCGTATTGCCAAAGGGGAAAATCTTCCAGAGGTCTCCCTGGGTTACCGCCCCAGCCGGGAGATTTGCCCGCAGGCCGCCGCCATTGGCTAAACCGATATCGGCCTGTGCCGCCCACCGCAGGGCATCGGCCGTCAGATTTCCCAATTCCGATTCCCGAGTGCGCACCAATTCACGGGCGCTGGAAAGCTCCCGCGGCGACTGGGTAACTACTTTTCCCACCGTCTTCTGATTATCAGCCTCGATTGCCTGCAAGGCTTCGCTGACGCCTTCATCCGGACCTTCCACTTCATTGACGATAGCCGCCCGGTCCAACAGGACAGATTTGACTTTCCGCAGCTTATGGTTCCGCACGATAAGCTCCACTCTACCCAGGAAATCCCCCCGGGCACCAGTCTGACAAATCAGCGTCTTTCCCACTTTTTCCGGCTTTTGCAATTTGGTATGACTGTGTCCATCCAAAATCAAATCGATTCCCGGCACTTCCTTAGCGATGCGCGCCGAAGTGTATTCCGAACTGGCATCAAGTCCCATGTGCATGAGACCGATTACCACATCATGATTCTTGCGCAGTTTCGGCACCAGCTTCTTGGCGGTATCCACCGGATTCAGGAATTTAACCAGTTCCACATTGACCTTGTTGGTCTTATAAGCCGTCTCCGGAGTACTGAGGCCAAACACCGCTATCCGAACACCATTTAGCTCAAAGCTTTTATAGGGGCGGAATACATAGCCCTGTTCGTCCCGGTCCACCAGATTGGCACTTAGCATGGGAAAGTTCAGCATCCCCGCCAACTTCTGCAGCTGCACCGCACCATAATTAAAATCGTGATTTCCCGGCGTCATGCCATCATAGCCGGACAGATTCATGAGACGCGCCATATTTTCCCCCTTGCTGGCATTGATAAGTGGCATGCCATGCAACGTGTCCCCGGCATCAAAAGCCAGCGTATCGGAATCGGCCTCCTTCTGCTGCCAAATCGCAGCAGCAATCCATTTCATTCCAATAGACTTCCCATTGTCGTCACTCTCCAGCACACGGCCATGCATATCATTGGTATGGAAAATGGTGATATGCACACCATCCTTCTGTACCGAAGCCACGGCTGGCACTGGCAACAGCAAGGCTGCGCTCAGCACCATCGCCATCAGGAAGTGGCACCAGCGAATCGGCATCGTCTTCATTATCATTCCCCTTCTTTCTGTTCCCTTCAGCGGGTACGCTCAAGAATAAAACCATAAGGTGCCTCCGGGCGATGATTCCACAAGCGGTACCCCCCCACCGTGTAATCCCTGACCGGAAGCTCCTGCAAAAAACTTGCTAAACAATCGGCCTCAATCTTGCCCTCAGGATGTCCCGGATAGACCATAATCGCGCAAATCCCCTGAAGGCGAAGTTTTGCCAGCACACATTTTACCGCCTTAAGGGTGCTTTCGTGATTAGTCACAGCTTCATGATCAGCTCCCGGCAAATACCCGAGATTGAACATCGCCACATCAATTGACCGGTCAACATACCGGCCAATCTCCTCATGACTCTGCTGCAGATAGCAAATCTGTGCGGCAAATTCCTTGGTGCGCTCTTTCGTATGCAGAATGGCCTCCGCCTGAATATCAAAGGCATACAGCTGGCAGGAAGCCTTCATATTCTGCGCCAAGAACAACGTATCACCGCCATTGCCAGCCGTGGCATCCACGATGACATCCGCCCGTCTGACAGCTGGCAGGATAGCTTGATGCATCAGATTGATTACATTACTCACAGTTTGCATAATTCGTTTTTTCCTTCCACAAAACCTGCTTATTCATTTTTTTCTTCTAACAATGGTTTGAGGAATTGCCCTGTATAGGACGCCTTGACTTTGACAATATCCTCCGGCCGCCCTTCAGCAACGATGTTTCCTCCTTTATTGCCGCCTTCCGGCCCCAAATCGATGATGTGGTCGGCCGTCTTGATGACATCGAGATTGTGCTCGATGATGACGACGGTGTCACCACCATCAACGAGGCGCTGCAGGATGTCCAGCAGCTTATGGATGTCAGCCGTATGCAGGCCTGTCGTGGGCTCATCGAGGATGTAGAGGGTGCGGCCCGTGCTGCGGCGCGAGAGCTCCGTCGCCAGCTTGACGCGCTGGGCCTCGCCCCCCGACAGGGTCGTAGCCGGCTGGCCAAGCTTGATATAGCCAAGGCCCACATCCTGAATGACCTGCAGCTTGCGGGCGATGCGCGGCACATTCTGGAAAAATTCCAGTGCTTCATCGATGGTCATGTCCAGGACTTCCGAAATATTCTTACCCTTGTAGCGCACCTCAAGGGTCTCGCGATTATAGCGTGCCCCCTTGCAGACCTCGCAGGGCACATAGACATCGGGCAGGAAATGCATCTCGATTTTCAAGATACCATCACCCTTGCAGGCCTCACAGCGGCCGCCCTTTACGTTGAAACTAAATCTGCCCGCCTTGTAGCCGCGCATCTTCGACTCAGCCGTCTGGCTGAACAGCTCGCGGATAGCATCAAAGACCCCTGTGTAAGTCGCCGGATTCGAGCGCGGCGTGCGGCCGATTGGCTGCTGATCGATATCAATAATCTTGTCGATATGCTCAAGCCCCTTGATTTTCTTATGCTTGCCTGGCTTACCCTTAGAATGATAGAGCCGCGAGGCAATGCCCTTGTAGAGGATTTCGTTGACGAGCGTACTCTTGCCCGACCCCGATACGCCGGTTACCAGCGTCATCGTTCCTAAGGGGAATTTGACATCGATGTTCTTGAGGTTATTCTCCTGAGCCCCTACCACCTCGATGAACTTGCCATTTCCCGGACGGCGTTTGCTTGGCACCGGGATGAACTTGCGCCGCGATAGATAAGCTCCGGTCACCGAATCCTTGACCTGCATGATTTCCTTGGCCGTGCCCTGCGCGACAATCTGCCCGCCATGGGCACCAGCCCCAGGGCCGATATCGATGATATGATCAGCCGCATACATCGTGTCTTCATCATGCTCCACCACAATCAGCGTATTGCCAAGGTCTCGCAGATTCTTGAGCGTCGCTAGCAACCGGTTGTTGTCCCGCTGATGCAGGCCGATGCTCGGTTCATCGAGCACGTAGAGCACGCCCTGGAGCCCTGAACCAATCTGCGTGGCCAGACGGATGCGCTGAGCCTCCCCCCCTGACAAGGTTCCTGCGGCCCGGGAGAGGGTCAGATAGTCAAGGCCAACGTTTAGCAGGAAACTAAGACGTGCATGGATTTCCTTTAGAATTTGCACGGCAATCTTCTGCTCCCGGGGCGTAAACTCCACACCTGCCAGGAAAGTATCGGCCTCACGGATGGTCATAGCCGTAAGTTCCGCGATATTCTTATCCCCCACCGTAATCGACAGCGTCTCGGGCTTTAACCGCGCACCATGGCAGACCGGGCAGTCAATCTCGGTCATATAGTTCTCATAGGACTCGCGCATCTCATCGGAATCCGTTTCCTGATAGCGGCGGTTGAGCATCGGCAGTACGCCCTCGAATTCCACATTGTACTCCTTGCGCTCGCCGAACATATTCGTATAGTGAAAACGGAATTTCTCATCACCGGCACCATGCAGCAGGACATGACGTGTCTTCTTGTCCATATCCTTCCAGGGCGTGTCCACCGTATAGCCATAATCTGTAAGCACCGCTGCGATCACACACATGCCATAGGAATGAGGATTCTTCGACAGCGGCGCAAAGACGCCCTTTGCCACCGACAGGGACGCATCGGGCACCACCAGCTCCTCATCGAACTCCATATGGCTGCCAAGGCCCATGCAGACCGGGCAAGCACCATAGGGACTGTTGAACGAGAACATGCGCGGCGTGATTTCCGGCAGGCTGATGCCGCAATCGACACAGGCAAAATTCTCGCTGAACATCAAGAGTTCCCCGTCGACGATCTGCACGTAGACCACGCCCTCGCCCAGTTTCAGCGCCGTCTCCAGGGAGTCAGCCAACCGCTGTTCCATACCCTCGCGAACGATCAGGCGGTCAATGACCACTTCGATCGTATGCTTTTTCGTTTTCTCAAGCTGGATTTCATCGTTGACATCGTGGACTTCCCCATCGATGCGCACACGCACATAGCCCTCGCGGCGGATATGCTCGAGTACCTTCTTGTGCTCTCCCTTCTTGCCGCGAATTACCTGGGCCATTATAAGTAATTTCGTGCGTTCCGGCAGTTCCTTGATCTGATCGATCATCTGATCCACAGTCTGCTGGGTAATCGGCTTACCGCACTTCGGGCAATGGGGACGCCCCGCCCGGGCATAGAGCAGGCGCAGGTAGTCATAGATTTCCGTCACCGTGCCCACCGTGGAACGAGGATTGTGACTCGTCGTCTTCTGGTCGATGGAAATCGCCGGCGACAAGCCCTCGATATTGTCCATATCTGGCTTATCCATCTGGCCGAGGAACTGGCGGGCATAGGACGACAGGGACTCGACATAGCGCCGCTGACCCTCAGCATAGATGGTATCAAAGGCCAGTGACGACTTCCCCGACCCCGACAGCCCCGTGATGACCACGAGCTTATCCCGCGGGATTTCCACATTGATATTCTTGAGATTATGGGCTCTCGCGCCCTTTATTTTGATGCTGTTTTCCATTGTCTTTTCCTCTTATTTCTTCGGTGGCAGGCTGCCATCGAGTTCCAATATCATATCGCGAAGCTCTGCGGCCCGCTCGAATTCCAGTGCCCGGGAGGCCTGCTGCATCTCGCGGGTAAGGGTCTTGATGAGGTTTTCCTTGTCCTTCTTGGTGAGCTTTTTCTTCTTGCGCTTGCCATCGGCAGAATAATCCGCGGAGGATTCTGCCACCAACGTCGTTTCGATAAGCGGCTTGATGGGCTTTTTAATGGTCTTGGGCACGATGCCGTGCTCGTTGTTATAGGCCTGCTGGATTTCCCGGCGGCGCTCGGTTTCATCAATGGCCCGTTTCATCGAGTCCGTGATGCGATCCGCATACATGATGACATGGCCATTGGCATTGCGCGCCGCCCGGCCGATAATCTGGATAAGGGAGGTATCCGAACGCAAAAAGCCCTCCTTGTCGGCATCGAGGATGGCGATAAGGGACACCTCCGGCATATCGAGACCCTCGCGCAAAAGATTGATACCCACCAGCACATCAAACTCGCCAGCGCGCAAATCGTGGATGATCTCAGCGCGCTCAATGGTGGCGATATCCGAGTGCAGATAGCGAACCTTGACACCTGTTTCCTTCAGGTAATCGGTGAGGTTTTCGGCCATTTTCTTGGTCAGCGTCGTGACCAGCACGCGCTCGTCCTTCGCGATGCGAATCTTTATCTCTGCCAGCAGATCATCAATCTGCCCTTCCAGAGGACGTACCTCAATCTCGGGGTCTAACAGTCCCGTCGGACGGATAATCTGCTGGGCGACCTGCTGGGCTTTACCCAGCTCGTATTTGCCTGGCGTAGCCGAAACGTAAATAATCTGATTGATGCGCGCGGCAAACTCCTCGAAGGTCAGGGGCCGGTTGTCAAAGGCCGAGGGCAGGCGGAAGCCGTTTTCCACCAGGGAAACCTTGCGGCTGCGGTCACCAGCGTACATCGCATGGACCTGAGGCAGGGTGACATGGGACTCATCCATGACAATCAGGAAATCCTCGGGGAAATAGTCGAGCAGCGTATAAGGCGCATCCCCAGCCTTGCGGTGAGTGAGATGACGCGAGTAGTTTTCGATCCCCGAACAGTAACCCATTTCCTGCATCATCTCGAGGTCATACTTGGTGCGCTGCTCGATGCGCTGTGCCTCCAAGAGCTTCCCCTGTTGCTGGAACATTGCCACCTGCTGCTCCAGCTCCGTGCGGATATCCGCCATGGCAATCTTGAGGTCTTCATCCTCGGTGACATAGTGGGAAGCCGGGAAGACCATCACATGGGTGCGCTCGCCGTAGACCTCCCCTGTAACCACATCAAATTCCACCATGCGGTCAATCTCATCGCCAAACAGTTCGATGCGCACCGCCCGGTTGTTATAGCCAGCGGGGAATACCTCCACCACATCGCCGCGCACTCGGAAACGGCCGCGTTCAAAAGCGATGTCGTTGCGTTCGTAGCGAATCTGCACCAGCTTGCGCAGGATGGCCTCCCGTTCCACCTCCTGCCCCTTGTGCAGGGAAAGCACCATCTCATGATAGCTCTCTGGGGAGCCTAAGCCATAGATGCAGGAAACCGAGGCCACGATGATGACATCACGCCGCTCGAACAGGGAACAGGTCGCCGAGTGACGCAGTTCATCGATTTCATCGTTGATGGAGGAATCCTTTTCAATATAAGTATCCGTCGAGGCGATATAGGCCTCAGGCTGATAGTAATCGTAGTAGCTGACAAAGTAGCCGACGTAATTGTCCGGAAAGAAGGTCTTGAACTCACTGGCCAGCTGAGCCGCCAAGGTCTTGTTATGAGCTATGACCAGCGTCGGCTTCTGCACTTTCTCAATGACCTTGGCTATGGTATAGGTCTTGCCGGTACCAGTGGCGCCCAACAACACCTGGGCATCCTGGCCATTCGTGATGCCCGCCGCCAAATCGTCGATAGCCTGGGGCTGGTCGCCCATGGGGGCAAACGGTGCCACCACCTTGAAGGGAATATTCGTATCGAATTGGGTTGTGTTCAGTTTCGGCACCATCGCCATGACAAGACCTCCTCTGCCTTTTATCGAATGTGTGTACTCTATTATAACGCTATTTTCTCCCTTTTGTCGACCAGCAAAAGCACTCCAATTCCGCATCTTTTGCACAATAATGGTTTCTTTTCCCGCTTTTCTAAGCAAATACAGCAGGTTATAATAAAAGCGTAAGCATTTATTTATTTTTTTACGCATAGGATGTGATTACTATGGAAAAAACTTCCCCAACTTCAACAGGCTCCTTCTTGTCTTATCTCAAGAATTACGGCTTTGTGCTCTTCATGCTGATTGGCATCGTCTCAGGCACGCTGCTGGGCCTTTACTTCCCTGAGGCCAAAGGCCTGAAACCCCTGGGCGACCTCTTCATCAACTTGATGTTCTGCATCGTCGTACCCATGGTCTTCGTTTCGATTGCCTCGGCCATCGCCAACATGGACTCTGCGGGCCGCGCCGGTAAAGTCATGGGCATTACCGTAGCCACCTTCTCCATTACGGCACTGATTGCCGCCATTGTCATGTATGGAGTCGTCTCCTGCATTAACATCGTGCCAGCTGGCTTCTCCGTTAGTGAAATGGTGACCTCTACCGAAGAACTCACCAAGATTACCGCCGGGGAACTGCTGGTCAACTTCTTCACAAAGCCTGACTTTGCCGAACTGCTCTCTCGCCGCGCCATGCTGCCGCTGATCATCTTTGCCGTCATCTTCGGCTTCGGCGTTCAGCTCTCAGGCGGCAAAAAGACCATGACGGCCAAACTGCTCGATGACCTGTCGCGCTGCATCATGAAGACGGTCACGATCATCTCCTACTATGCTCCCATTGGTTTCTTTGGCTTCTTTGCCAACCTTGCCGCCACCTACGGCACCGACCTTATGGGGGGGTATGCCAAGACGCTGCTCGTATACTACGGCATGTGCTTTCTCTACATGTTTGTCTTCTTTCCCCTCTATGCCTGGTATGGCGGTGGCCGTCATGCCATCCCTGTCATGTGGCGCAACCTGTTCAAGCCGGCAGCCGTATCCTTTGGCACCTGTTCCTCAGTCGCCACCATTCCTACCAACATGGAGGCCGCCAAAGCCAGCGGCGTCTCCAAGGAAGTCACCGATATTGTCATGCCACTGGGTGCCACCATGCACATGGACGGCTCGGCTATGGGCGCCATCGTGAAGGTCGCCTTCCTCTTCGGCATCTCGGGCATGGACTTCAACAGCGGCGACGCCATCCTGGCCATCATCATCGCCGTATTCTCCTCGGTAGCCATGTCTGGCATCCCAGGAGGCGGCGGTGTCGGCGAATTGGTGCTTTGCTCCTTCTTCTTCAACAACAGTGCCGAACAAATGACCATTGCCTACACCCTGGCCCTGGCCATCGGCAATCTCATTGACCCACCAGCTACCATGGTCAACGCCGCTGGTGACTATGTCGCCACCTATATCGTCTCGCGCTATACCGACGGCAAAGACTGGCTGGAGAAAAAACTCACCAGTTTCCAAACGGAAAGCAACGCCTAAGGCATTATAATAAAAAGCTGACAATTGACTGGTCAAATTTGACTTGTCAATTGTCAGCTTTTTTGTGTTATAAGAAATCCGTGGGCAGGGGGAGTTTTCGGCTCAGTTTCCTGGCCAGCACAATTCCCACTGTGCCGGTAACCAGCTGCGGCCAGCTCATCATAAACAACAGTACCGCTATCATTGCCTCGGGCAAATCCAGCAGCTGGCAAACCGCTCTCGTGCCACCGTACAAAATCCCCGTCTTAATGACAGGGGCACAATATAACAAGCTGTTATGACGAAACGCTCCCGTCCAAAGGATAAAGGCCATATTTCCAGCAGCCACCACCGGAATCATCCAGACAATGGGCAGCTGTCCCTGGACAAAAGCCCCCAAGGGCAACAGCCCGCCAATCACCGCCGCCCAGCGGCTCCCTGTTTGCCAGATCCCCAGCACCATAATCCCGTTGAGCAGACTTCCAATCAAAAACATATTGACGGGACCTGGAATCATGGGGATAAAGAGCCGGATACTCTGAACCAGCAGCGCAATAGCCAAAAACATGGCCAGCATCGTCCAAGTTCGCTTCATCTGACCACCTCTTGGTCCCTATGGATTTAGAGCTGCACCGTCAGGACGCACTGGGCATTGTCCAAATGCTTTTCAATCTTTTTGGCTTTTTCGTCCCCGTTGGTAAGGGCGATTATCGTCGTAAGGGGTTTGCCCTCCTGTTTAATGGAGGCAGCATCAAAGCGAATCAGCGCATCCCCCCGGCTGACTTTTGCCCCCTGCTGGGTAAGGGCCTCAAAACCGCGTCCCCCCAGCTCTACGGTATCAATGCCAACATGGATGAGCACTTCCAAGCCCTCCGATTCAATTGCTATCGCATGGAGAGTATCGGCTAAAAGCTTTATCGTGCCATCACAAGGAGCCGTTATGGTGTCGGCGCCTTCTGCCGGTTCAACGGCAAAGCCATCCCCCATCATTTTCTGGGAGAATACCGCATCATTGACTTCCGTGATATCGAGGATAGTACCTGCAACCGGAGAAGCAATAGCCTTCTCTTTTTTTCCAAATCCAAACAATCCAAACATAATGTAAATCCTTTCGTTTTAGCGACAAGCCTTCTTCATCGCATCGGCGATGTGCTCCGCCTGGGTTCCCAGAACGACCTGAACCGCCTGGCCCTTGCAGACAACCCCCTTAGCGCCAAGCTTCTTGAGGGCCGCCTCATCCACCAAGCTGCTGTCTTCCACCTTGAGACGCAAACGAGTGATGCAGGAAGAAATTTCCAGCAGGTTCTTTTTGCCGCCCAAATTCGTAATCATTGCCTCAACATAGGCGCCTTCCTCAGCAGCCTCAACTTCATCGTCCTCGTTGTTTTCATCATCATAACGGCCAATGGTCGGAATGTCGAAATGACGGATGCTCCAGCTGAAAATCACATAGTACAGCACAAAGAATACAGCGCCAATACCGATGATGCGTACCGGATTCGTAGCCAAGCCCCAGTTGAGCACATAGTCGATGGCACCACCGGAGAAGCCAAAGCCATGCAGGACACCCATGCTATAGGTAACCGACAAGGCAAGGCCCGTAAGGATGGCATGGACAACGTAAAGGGCCGGTGCCAAGAACATAAACATGAACTCAATAGGTTCCGTAATACCCGTAAGGAACGAGGTGAAAGCCACCGAGGCCAAAGCGCCAGCAATCACCGGACGATTTTCCGGCTTAGCCGCGCGATACATAGCCAAGGCTACCGCCGGCATACCGAACATCATCATGACGAAGAAGCCAGCCATAAACATACCGGCATGGGGGTCACCAGCAAAGAAACGGTTGAGGTCACCGGTAGCCACCACACCAGCCGGTGTCGTATACTCACCAAAGACAAACCAGATGAAACTGTTGAGGATATGGTGCAGACCAAAGGGAATCAACAAACGGTTCAGTACACCATAGACAAAAGTTCCCACGACACCAGCGCCGATAATCCACTCGCCAATACCATGGATAAAGGTCTGGCAAGGGCCCCAGATTACCCCAAAGATTCCAGCCAGCACAATCGATACCACAGCCGTCACAATCGGCACGAATCGCCGCCCCGAGAAGAAGCCCAGGAATTCTGGCATCTTGATATCGTAGAAACGGTTATAGAGAATGCCGGCCTCGATACCGCTGACGATACCAGCCAACACACTCATGTTGAGGGTCTCATCGATTGCCTTGAGGCCCGAGGTCAGTACCAGATAACCGATACCACCAGCCAGACCAGCAGCGCCGTTATTCTCACGGGCCAAGCCGACGGCAATACCAATCGCAAAAATAAGTGCCAAGTTGTCAAAAACCGCACCGCCAGCCTTGGTGATGAACGGAATATTGAATACGTCCGGCGCACCGAGACGCAACAAGAGAGCTGCTGCAGGAAGTACCGCAACCGGCAGCATTAATGCCTTACCAATGCTCTGGAGCCTTTCCAAAATACTGTTCATAATCATTCCTCCCTACAAATTATATCGAATTTGCAAAAAAAATAAACCGCCGAGCACTTTGCCCACGGCGGCCTTTTTTATTATACGTCTTGGGAAGCTTACTCGTCAATACCTCTCCCATTCATTGCCAGCTGCCTTTCGGATTTAACTCAGGCAGAAATTTCCCGGGCGGTAAGAATGGAATCAATCTTGACACTGCGGGTGGTATTGAGGTCGATGAACTCTCCGCGGGTGGTCTGAACTACAGGCAGGCTCGTAACACGGCTTTCGTCGATATAGACGATACGGCCGCGCTCACCGTTGCTGAGCTGTACCCAATTGCCATTTAACGCATGGCAGAGGTTCTTGATAAACAGCACGCCATACTCCGTATCCAGCTTGCCATTGACAATATCATCGTAAAGGATTACGAATACATCAAAGGGCGAACGGCGTTTGGCAAAGACCCGGTCGCCAGCCATGGCGTCATAGATGTCGAGAATTGCCAGCACTCGGCCAAAGCGGGAAATCTGATCCTTGGTGAGATTATGCGGATAGCCGGAACCATCACAGCGCTCGTGGTGCTGCAATACCCCTTCCATGATATCCCGGTTAGCGCTGAGCGTCGTCATACCAATCATATCGTGACCAAACTGCGTATGCTTTTTCACCATATCAAATTCTTCTGGGGTCAGCCGACCTTTCTTATCTAAAATATCCTTGGAAATGCGCATCTTGCCCAGATCCAGGAAGAGTCCGGCGATAACCAGGTTATACTGATCCAGTACCGACCAATTGAGCCATTTTCCCATCAACCCTGCCAGGATGCCAACGTGCAGGCAATGATTGACCAGAACACTACCTTCGCGCGTCATGTTATGGATCTGCGAAACCGCTTTTGCCCCATCGCAGAGCTCACGGAAATTCTTCTCATCCATGATGGCTTGCAGCTCCGCAGCATCGAATTCGCCCCGCTCCGAAAGCGCCAAAAACATATGCTCCAGTTTGTGGTACACTTCGTTATAGCAGGCAATATAGTCATCATCGAGCAGGAACTCATTTCCCGGAATATCGATAACAGCCTCTTCTTCCTCAATATAAACCTTAAAGATGGGGCGGTCCAGCAAATTATAAATCAATTCTTTGGTCATGACGGTACCCGAACCGATAAGGATATTGGCACTTTCATCCATTACATCACGCCCGACCACCATGCCGGCACGCAAATCTTCGATTGCGTATGACTTTAACACTACAATCACCCTTCCGAGGATTATTTACACATCCAAGTTCTAAATATGACAATTTATTATATCATATTTCTTCGTGATTCGTACATACTATTACAAAAATGTTAAAAAGCGCCCCCCTCCCCATATCAAAATGGGCTGTGAAATTACAGTGTATCGGTTAGCGGAGCCTCATTCGAAGTAACTCTTCGCCGCCGCTAGGGGCAGTGCCAACACTCCACGGGAGATGTTTTCCTAAACGAAATTTTTATCTTTAATTAAGCATCGAAAAAGTTGCAAAACGCGCTTCGCTTGA
>NZ_JAILKR010000119.1 GCF_024693525.1 Selenomonas sp.
TCAAGCGAAGCGCGTTTTGCAACTTTTTCGATGCTTAATTAAAGATAAAAATTTCGTTTAGGAAAACATCTCCCGTGGAGTGTTGGCACTGCCCCTAGCGGCGGCGAAGAGTTACTTCGAATGAGGCTCCGCTAACCGATAAACTGTAAGTTCATAGGTCCTTTTGGCTTAGATGTCCCAGTGGAGTTTTTCTGGGTTTGGAGTTGCTTTATCGACTTCGCTGAGAATCCACGAAGCGTTGTCGTGGGTCGCGGCGAAGGCCGTTTCGAGATCGGCTTCGTATTGCGCTGGAATTTCCATGGAGTGGATAGCCATATGCATGTAATCTTTGGCCACCAGCGTAACGCCGCGTTCCGCAGATAGCTGGGCTTTGAATCGGTAGCCGTAGTAGAGATAGCTGTTGTGCTTCACCGGAATATCCTTGTAGAAATCGATGCGCTCGTCGGCTTCGGCCTCAGCTTCTTTGGTCATGCCCATCTTATGAAGCAGGTTCCAGCGGTCCGCCCAGAGTTCGCCGCGCAGGATGTATTTGTAAAGGAAATCGGTAGATTCAGCCAGCTCGATGGCCTGATTGATGTGCGTGAGAGCTTCATCGTTTTGATTCTGGTCTCGTTCCATAAGGCTGAGACGTTGGAGAGCGTAAACTTTTTCTTCGACATCCTCGGCGTTTTCTTCGTCGATTTCTGCCTCGACGACACTGTGGAAGAGTTCTAAGGCTTCTTCGGTCTTATCGATTCCCTTCATGGCCAGAAAATGAGCCAGACGGGCCCGGGCATGCCAATTGTCCATGCCGCCGACAAAGAGAGAATGAGGCGGTTTGGCCGGTGTATCCATTACAAAGTGCACCAATTTATGAAATTCATCTTGTGTCATGAAAATTTCCTCCCATATCATGATATAATAATGACATTATATCATGAATTTCGCAGCAGGGTAGGGGGCTTTTTTGTGCGTGGGAAGGCATTTTTCCTAAAGGTATGGGCGCGGATGCAGCAGGCAGCTGAGGTGCAGACGGGAGTCATACTGGGGCTTTTTGGTCTGAATTTTTTTACGATAGTCTGGCAGAACATCCATATGTATAAGGCTCAGCAGCTGCCGGTATTGGCGATTGATGCGATTTTTCTGCTGACAGGCGTGGTGCTCTTCGTCATGGGAATTGGGCTGATTCCCCAGCGAAGGTTGCGCCGGGGCCTTTGGCAGGCTGCGCTGGTTGTGTCGGCAATTTTGGGAGCACTGGAGTGTTTTTCCATTTATAATTATCAGACCTTGGTGGGGGCGGGAATCATTACGGCGCTTTTGCAGACGAATTTCCACGAGGCCGGGGAGTTCTTGCGGATGTATGTCGGCTGGAAGGGGGCAGCTGTTGGCGTTGGTGCCCTGGTTGTTTTGGCCGCTATTTATCGCTATGGATATCAGCCACGGTTTACCGTTATGACCCGTCATAACCGGAACCGGCTGCTGCCAGCTTTTTTGTTGGCGGGGCTGGGGGCTGGCATTTGCCTTTGGCAGCAGTACCACTCCTTTGTCATCAACGATTCGTTGGATATTCCCGCAGTGCGGGTGGGACGGGCTATTGATACCTCCGTGCGGAATATTCAGGCCTTTGAGGAACTCAAGCAACAGGCGGCGGCCGATGTGGAAATCACGGAAAACGACAGTGATGTTCCGTATGTGGTGTTTATATTGGGGGAGTCGACCAATCGCGACCGGCTGCATCTTTATGGCTATCCCCTTGACAATACGCCAAACCTTGACGAGCTAAGCCGCCAGGGGGAGCTGGCGGTATTTCGCGATACCATCAGCCCCCAGGGGGCTACCGTCGCCGTGCTGCGGGAGCTCTTTACCTTCCACGATGTGGAATCCGATAAGGAATGGTATCGGTACAACAATCTCATCGATGTCATGCGGGCTGCTGGCTATAAGACTTATTGGCTTTCCAATCAGGAAAGTTCGGGTATTTGGGGAAATGTGGCGCAGCTCTTTGCTGGCCGAAGCGATGTAAAGCGTTTTACCCAGCTGCGGGAGTCCCACGAAGACGGCGGGCGGCTGGATGAGGAGCTCTTCCCTCTAGTGGATGAAGCCTTGCAGCAGCCAGCGGAAAAGAATTTCTACGTGCTGCATCTCATGGGCGGTCATGGCCTTTATTACATGCGGTTCCCGTACCTCTTTACGAAATTTAACAAGGATGATATTCCCGCGCCACAAAAAGACTTGTCCGAAGAAAAACGCACGGAAATAGCTCAGTACGAAAATGCTATGTTTTACAATGACTTCGTGGTAAGCTCCCTGTTGGGAAAATTCCAAGACAAGGAAGCCATTGTGATTTATTTGCCAGACCATGGGGAGACCATCTACGACAACGGCAGCAATTTTGCCGGGCATGTGGAGGAAAATCCGAACCATCAGCAGCTAGAAGTTCCGTTGATATTCTGGGCATCGCCAAAATACCGGGAAAAGCATCCGCAAAAATGGCAGGCAGTTTGCGCGGCAGTCAATCGTCCCTATATGACCGATGATATGATTCATACGATTATGGACTTGTTGGGAATCCGTACGGCAGAGTTTAATCCGGCCAAAAGCGTGATAAACCCGAAGTTTGACGGGGGGCGCAAGCGTATTGTTCGCGGCAAAAATTACGATACAGAAATGAAATAGTTAAAGATGAATGACCTGGTTCATTCTGGCAGCAGCCGGTGAATCATGGGTAATGAGCAGCAGCGTCCGTTGCTGCTTATCAAGCTCTATGAGGAGCTCGGTAAGCAGTGCGGAGGCTGTTTTTTTGTCCAGGCCGGCCGTTGGTTCATCGAGAATTAAAAGTTCGCCAGGTTTCGCCAGGGCTAGGGCAGTGAGCAAGCGGTTTCGCTGGCCGCCGGAGAGGTTTTGTGCATCCGCTATAAGGCAGGTGTCAAGTCCGGCAGGTTGAGCTTTAAGCCAGCGGTCAAGCTGAGCAATCTTTAGGCAGTGAAGAATGGCTGCATTGGAAATCCCGGGGATGAGGCGCTGAAAGTTGTCACGGATGGTGCCGGTGAAGAGAAAAGAGGTTTGAAGGTTGGCTGATATTTGACCGGTCAGATGGATAGAACCACTATCGGCGGGCCAAAAGCCGCAGATAAGTCCGGCCAGCGTGGTTTTGCCTGAACCGCTGTCACCCACAATGGCGGTGTGCTGGCCGCGAGCTATGCAGAAAGAAAGGCCCTGGAGAATGGGAATCGCTGGTTGATAGCCAAAATCTATCTGTTGAATTGTCAGCAGGGAATTTGACTTGTCAATGGGAGCGGTGGATTCTGCTGGTGTTTGAGGGAGAGGCTTGGTTAAAATTACTTGGGCGGCTTGTTGGCTTCGTTGGATGGTGCGGGCGGCCTTAGCTAGTGGCTGCAGTTCTTGCATCGCTGCCAAAAGTATCATCAGCCAGAGAGAAAGGTCAATAAAGCTTAAGGAAGCGTTATGCAGGACGCATTGAGCAAGGCCAGCCAATAACAGCAGAAAGACAAGGGCATCGAGCAGCTGGAGCAGAAAATCGGTGCGGTAATCTTTGGCCGATTCCTGCTGTTGCTGCAGGTTCAAGGATTTTGCCTGCTGGTCTAAATGGGGAAGGAAGGCAGCCCAGCTGCCTGCGGCAGCGAGCTCGTCGCGGCCGTTTACCGAATCGGACAGCAGGGTCCGATAAGTACCGGCAGTTGGTGTCGGGAGAACTGCTGCCCAATAGGGGAGCAGTAAGTGAAGGAGAAAGAGCGGCAGGAGAAGTAGCGCCAGTTTGCCCACCAGTGGATAAAGGCCGGCGCTGATGGCGATGAGCAGCAGCAGGTTGATGATGGGTGGCAGTAGACCGCGCAGGTAGAAATCCCGCAAAGTGCCGCATCCGGTGGTGAGGGCCTGCAGCCACTGCCCTTGGGCGATCAGTCCTTCGCGCAGGGGCAGGGCAGCAGCCGCCAGGTCGTAGAGGAATAGTTGCAGTTTGGTGAAGCTGTGAAAGGCCAGCTTATGGGAAAGATAGCGTTCCAGGTACCGGAACCCGGCCCGGCCAATACCAAAGGTGCGAACGGCGGTGATGGCAAGGGTAAGCGTGGCTAGAGGCGGATGCAGGGCGGCGGAGGAAATAAGCCAGGCGGCAGTCCCCATAAGGCCAATGGCGCAGATAGCGGCAGCAAGGGCGGCCAGGGTGGAGGACAGCAAGGTGGTGAACCGTGGCAGTTTCACGAGCTTAGGCAGAAAGGATGGATGGGAAATCATAGCGGGTCACCTCCTGGTTCTAGTTCGACGATGGTATCGGCAATGTCTTTGACTGCCGGGCGATGGGAGACGATAATTACCGTTCGATGGCGGGAAAAGACCGTGATGGCACGTAAGACCTGGGCTTCTAGGGCTTCATCCATGCCAGCTGTAGGTTCATCGAGGAGCGTAATGGGACGGTTTTGCAGCAGGGCTCTGGCCAGTCCCAGGCGCTTGCGCTGGCCCTCTGAAAGGGGAAGCCCGCCTTGGCCCAGGGGGGTATCGAGGCCCTGGGGCAGGGCGTGATACCATTTTTCCAGTGAGGCGAGCCGCAGTGCCTGCCGAATGCGTTCATCGGGAACGGATTGAAACAGGCAGGTATTGTCCCGCAGGTTGGCGGCAAAGAGATGAGGTTCCTGGGGAACGTAGGCAATCAGTTTTTGACGGCTTGCTTCTGCCATGGTGGCAAGAGGGTGGTCGTTCAAGGATATGGTGCCGGAATCCGGCTGGCATAGTCCGGCCAGGAGCTTTAGCAGGGTGGTTTTTCCACTGCCACTGGAACCGGTAATCAGGGTAATTCTGTCTGCGGGAATGGTGAGGGTCAGCTGCTGGATAACAGCTGTGGGGGTACCTGGATAGCGGTAGCACAGCGCGTCGAGGAATACCGCCGGTGGTATCTGTAGTTGCTCCAAGTGACCGGTGGGGGAAGCTAGGACGCCATCAAACAGGATATCCTGTAATTTTTGCCAGGCCGTATGTGCATCCATAAAGGCGTGGAAGGCAAGGCCCCCCTGCCGCAGGGGTTCATAAAATTTTGGCGCCAGCAGCAGTACGAAAAAAGCTGTGGCAAAGGACAGGCCGTCCGAAAGCAGCCGCAGGCCAGTACTTACCGCAATAAGGGCAATGGATAAGGTGGTGATGAGTTCGAGGGCAAAGGAACTGACAAAGGCGAGCTGCAATACCGTTAGGGAGGCCGTGGCAAAGGACTGGCTAAGGGAAGCCAGTTGTTCTCGCTGGTGACGGTCCTGCCGGAAAAGCTTTAGCATCACCATGCCCTGCAGCAGTTCATGAAAACCGCTAGTCAAGGCTTCTAAGTGATGCCATTCCCGCTGGCTGGCTTTTTTCGTTGCCTGGCCGATGAGATAGAGCAAAAATGGAGCAATGGGCAGAGTGAGAGCAAATAGGAGGGCGGTGAGTGGGTCAATGACCAGCATGGCCGTAAGCAGAAGCGGCAGGCGTATCAAAAGGGCAGTCAATAGGGGAAGTATTTTGGTATATAGATTATCCAGGGCATCAACAGTTTCTAAGGCTAGCAGGGAATAGTCCCGGGGGGCAGTTGGCGAGCAGGGCAGTTGTTGATGAAGGAGCTGGCGGTAGTGTTCCCGCATGTCCGCCGAAAATTTTTTCCAGAAAGTCTGCTGCCGATAGTTTATCCCCGTCTGCAGGCAGAGCATAAGAAACAGCGCCAGTAGAACTGGCGCCGTTTCGGCCATGTGCGTGATGTCTTTCGCATAAAAATGGTTCAAAAGCCCGGTGAAATCCTTGGCAATGGCTAGAATGAGCAGGCTGGCGGCCAGCTCATAGCAGACTGGGAATACGAAGGCTTTCTTGGGCAGTTGTAAAAGCTGCTTGAGTAGTTGGTTGGTCATAATTTGTTACCTGTATAAACAGAAAATCAATGGGTCTCTTCGCAATCTTTGGCAGATATTCGCTGGCGGAAAATCCAATAGGTCCAGCCTTGATAAATCAGTACGATGGGAACCAGAATTACAGCGGCTATGGTCATGATTCCCAGGGTATACGGGGTAGAGGCGGCATTGTAAATGGTGAGGCTCCAATCCGGATTGATGCTGGAAACCATGAGCCGCGGGAAGAGACCTGCAAAGAAGGCCAGGGTGGTGGTGACAATCGCCAAAGAGCTTAGGATAAAACTGCTTTGGTAATGGCCGCTAAACATCTGCCGATAGCCGAGAAGGAAGAAGACGCCAGCGGCCAGCAGGGCGGTTCCGCCTAAACAGCTGTGGAACAAATCTGTTTTTAGGAGGGTCATCAGCAGGCAGAAAACAAAGGCGATAATGGCCAAGGCACCAGTACGCTGAGCAAACAGCTGGGCTTTTTTGATAAGACCCTTATTGGTTAGCCGCTGGGTGAGGAAGGCCGCGCCATGGAAGGTAAAGATCAGCAGAAAGGTGATGCCGCCAATGATGCTATAGGGCGTCAGCAGGTTCAGAAAACCACCGGTATAAATCATCTTCTCGTTGATGGGAAGGCCCTGGATGAGGTCGATGACGGCCACACCCCAGAGAAATGCCGGGATGGCACTGCCAAAGCAAATGGCGCCATCCCAGAAGCGGCGCCAGCAGAGGCTGGTGTGCCGTCCGCGGAGCTCAAAGGCAACGCCGCGCAGGATAAGAGCCACCAGCATTAGGAAAAGTGCCAGGTAAAAGGTGGAAAACATGGTGGCATAGACATGGGGAAAGGCGGCAAAAAGCGCACCGCCGGCGGTAATCATCCAGACTTCGTTGCCATCCCATACCGGAGCAATGGTGCGCAGCACCTGGGTGCGTTCCTCATCCCGGGAACTAAGGAAAGGCAGCAGAGTCCCTACACCGTAATCAAATCCTTCCAGGAAGAAGAAGCCGGTAAAAAGAACCGTAATCAGTATGAACCAAATAACTTGAAGTTCCATCATGCATTCCTCCCTTCATCGGGAATCGTGGTCGTTTGGATATGGCGGAACGCAATGTAGAGTGCCGCCAGAATGAGCAGCAGATAGAGTACCGTGAAGCCAATGAGGGTGAGCCATACCGAACAAGCCGTAAGATTCGGCGAAACGGCTTCAGCAGTGCGCTGCAGACCAACGACAATCCATGGCTGCCGGCCGGCTTCGGTGATAAACCAGCCCGTAGAATTGGCAAGGAAGGGCAAAGGCAGCAGGAAAGGCAGAATTTTAAGCAGCAGTGGGAAGGATAGAATACGTCCCTTCACGGCCAGCAGTGTGGTCACGAGGGCCAGCAGCAGCATAAAGCCGCCGGCCCCCACCATGATACGGAAACTCCAGAACAGGGCTGGTACGTCTGGACGATAATCCCCGGGACCGTACTTGGTCTGATATTCCTTTTGGAGTGCATTGATGCCTCGGACTTCGCCACTGGGCTTATTGTAGAGCATGAAGGAAAAAACGCCGGGAACGGCCAGTTCCGTATCGTTGCGGGATTTATCCATATTGATATCAGCGGCGATGGCAAAAGGGGCTGGGTCAGCCGTTTCCCATAGGGCTTCCATGGAGGAGAGTTTCATGGGATTGGCAGTGGCTAGATATTGGGTATGCATGTGACCGCTTCCCATAACGCCGAGAAGGCCCACGGCCATGAAGATAGCACCGCCTTTCAGCGACTGGGTGAAGGCGTAACGGGAGGCTTCATCGTGAAGCAGTTTCCAAGCCGATATTGCCAGCACCACAAAACCGCCGGTGCTGATACCCGCGAAGAGGGCATGGGAATATTCTCCGGCGACATAGGGATTGGTGACAAGGGCCAGAAAATCGGTCATGACGGCCCGGCCGTTTTCGATGGCAAAGCCAGCAGGATGCTGCATGAAGCTGTTGGCAACGAGAATCCAGAAAGCGGAAAGATTGCTGCCGATGGCTACAATCCAGATGCAGGCACAGTGCAGTTTTTCCGAGAGTTTGTTCCAGCCAAAGACCCAGATTCCGAGGAAGGTGGATTCCAGGAAGAAGGCGGTAAGTGCTTCAAGAGCTAGTGGTGCCCCGAAGATATCGCCCATGAAGCGGGAATACTCGGACCAGTTCATGCCAAAGTGAAATTCCTGAACGATACCGGTGACTACACCTAGGGCAAAGTTGATGAGGAATATGGTGCCAAAGAAGCGTACCAAGCGCTTGCTGGCAGCTTTCCACTGGGGACGTTTGGTGGTGACGTAACAGGTTTCAAGCAGTGCGACGAAAATCGATAGGCCCAAGGTGATGGGAACAAACAGAAAATGATACGTCGTGGTGATGGCAAACTGCCATCGGGATAAGAGCAAAGCATCCATAAAATCTTCCCTCCTTTGTGAGGAATCAAGAAATGAAAAGAGATAACTTCGATTTCTTTTATTATATGTCAGAATATTGAGAATTACAATAAAATAAAAAAGACCTCCCGTAAAAAATGGAAGGTCTTAAAGTTAGGCACGTAAAGAATTAAAGAGAATCATCAGTGAGGCACAGATTTGACCAGTCAAAGCGGCAGCTGGTGGGAGAAATGGACCACCAAAGGTTTTGACAAGTCCCATGGCCGGTGGCAATAAAAGCACCCAGAAGAGGAGAGCGACAATACGGTTTTGCTGGACGATATCCATGACTCTATGACTGAGTTCGGATAAGTGAATAAAATCGCTGATGTTGCTGCTTTTTATAATAATCGAACTGTTTTCGGGCAGGTCGATATCGTGAGCGACATCGCCGGTTTTGGCTGGTACGGGGCCGAGATGGATGCGCAGGTCTGCTTCGGCCATAGCGGCTTCATCGCGGATGCCGTTGCCAATCATGGCGACGGTGCAGCCATGGGTTTGCAGCAGTTTTATTTCCCGGGCTTTGCCCTGATCGGTAAGTTCGAAACGGGCGGTATCAATGCCGGCTTGTTTGCTGATGGCATTGGCGGTTCGCCGGCTGTCCCCGGACAGCATGACAACCTGGACACCCTTTTGCTGCAGCTGGTTGAATGCTTCGGCAGTTTCCTGGGGAACGTTGTCGTCCAGCACGATGATGCCACGGCAGTATTTTCCGTTGGCCACAAATACGGTGGATTGGCCCCGCTGGGCAATCTGGTCGGCCCGGGTTAAGAGATCAGCGCCGATATCGACCCCTTCTTCCAGCAGCCAGTCCGGCTTTCCAACGCGGACTGGGGCCCGGTTAATCAGTGCTTCCATGCCGCAACCGGGAATCTCATTGGACGCGGAAAGGGGTTGCAGGCGGGCCTGCCGGGCAATGGCTGCCTGATAGATAGCCTGGCCGAAGGGATGCTTGGCTTCGCGTTCTGCTGAAGCCGCCAGCCCTAACAGCGTTCCCTGGCTAAGGCCCGCAGGAACGATGCCGGCTACGTAGGGCTTGCCCTCGGTGACGATACCGCCTTTGGAGACAGCTAAGACGTTGATTTTATCAAGGGTAGCCAGTATGTCCGGTGATTCCAGTTCGATGTTCAATTTCTTTGCTTGGGCAGTACCGCGGGCAACGGGAAGCGCTTTGGCAAGCCAAAGGAGAATGGGCAGTCCAGCAATCAAGATCGAAAGGAAGATATTGATGCAGGTTTCCTTCGGCTCACCGCTGGAAAACCAGTAGGCACTCATGGCAAACGCCAACAAAACGGCAAGGGCGGTAAAATACCCGATTGATGTTTGTTTTTTCATTGGATTTACCTCGATTTTACAGTATTCTAATCCTATTATCCTGCAAAACTTGGAAATGTGCAACAGAATCCATGGAAACACTTGAACCCATGGGGAAATATTGCTATCCTAATATAGATAAAGATTTCGAAAGGATGTGTCTATGGTGATTCAAGTTGATGGAAATGCGAAAATAAACCTGACACTCGATATCCTCGGCAAACGGCCGGATGGTTATCATGAGGTAGCCATGGTCATGCAGGCAATTTCCCTCCATGACACGATAGCGATGGAAAAGACAGCGGGAGACATCACCCTGTCTATTAACGTTCCCTGGCTGCGGGCGGATGAAAAAAATCTGGCTTGGCGGGCAGCAAAACTCATAAAAGAGGAGTATGGCCTGGAGGGGGGCGTGGCGATGAAGCTGACCAAGCGGATTCCCGTGGCTGCCGGACTGGCTGGCGGGAGTGCTGATGCAGCGGCTGTATTGCGCGGCATGAACGCACTCTATGAATTGAATCTTTCCGATGAAATACTTTGCAAGCTTGGGGCACGTCTCGGTTCGGATATTCCGTTCTGCCTGATGGGCGGGACCATGTTGTCCACGGGCCGTGGGGAAGTGCTCAAACGCCTGCCGGATATGCCGGCTACCTGGGTGGTGCTGGCAAAACCGCGTATTTCGGTTTCGACGGCATGGGCTTATACGAATTACGATGAGAAGGGTGCGGAGAAGCATCCAGACAACGAGCAAATCCAGCAGGAAATTGCCCGTGGCGACCGAAAAGCCATAGCCGGATTGTTGTGCAATGTGCTGGAAAGTGTTACTATTAATAAGTATGATGTGATTTCCCAATACAAGCAGATGATGATGGAACAGGGAGCACTTGCCAGCATGATGTCCGGCAGTGGCCCCACCGTCTTTGGCTTGGCGGAAAGCAAGGCATCAGCTGAGAAAATAGCCGCATTCCTGCGGGAAAATACCGATGCCAGCGTATTTGTTACGCGTACGGTGGGTATGACGAAAAAATCCTAACAGTATCAAAACCAGAATTGAGGGAATCGTAAATGGACAACAGATTAGCTCCCATTAAGCTTGACAGCTATCAGCCGCTGCGAGAGGTTGTATGTGAATCCCTGCGTGAGGCAATTCGCACGGGGATTTTGAAACCCGGTGAGCGCATCATGGAGATACAGCTCGCCGAGGAATTAGGAGTAAGCCGTACGCCGGTGCGAGAGGCTATCCGCAAGCTGGAATTGGAGGGCTATGTAGTCATGATGCCGCGCCGCGGTACTTATGTGGCTAACATGTCTATCCGTGATATCAATGAAATCTTTGAAATTCGTACAGCCCTGGAATCCCTTTCCAATGGGCTGGCTGCGGATCATATCACCGATGAAGAGCTGGAGCATTTGCAACGCTTGCTGGTCATGATTGGCAGCTATATCAAGGAAGGAAACATGGAAAAGATTGTCGAGACGGATATTGAGTTCCATGATACCATGTACCATGCGGCCCGCAATAACCGTTTGGTGGGGATTATCTCCAACCTGCGCGACCAGCTGACTCGCTTCCGTACCCTGTCCATGTCCTATCCGGGACGTTTGGAAGCGACGTTAGAGGAGCATCGTCTGATTGTGGAAGCAATCGCTCAGGGAGACCGCAAGGCTGCCAGCAAGGCGGCGGAACGGCACATGGAAAATTCCGAAAAGACCCTTCTTCAGGCAATGGAGGCCATGAAAAAGAAGAATGAGTCCAAAGCTAAATCGAAAAAGAAAAAAGCTGAGGCGTAAACCTCAGACGCATAAAGGAGTATTGTAAGCATGTCTGATTTAGTAACAGTTATTTTGGCTGCCGGTAAAGGTACCCGTATGAAATCCAAATTGCCGAAGGTCCTGCACAAGGCTGCTGGCAAATCCATGGTACAGCATGTCATCGATGCGGCAAAAGCTGCTGGTGCTAAGCGTAATATCGTGGTAACGGGATTCGGTGGCGATATGGTTCGCGAGGCCATCGGTGACCAGGCTGAATTCGCCCAGCAGAAAGAGCAGCTGGGGACGGGCCATGCCGTTATGCAGACGGCTGATCTGCTGAAAGATGAGACGGGAACAGTCATGGTTCTCTGCGGCGATACACCGCTGCTGACGGGGGAACTCTTGAAGAAACTCTTCGATTCCCATGTTGAGGCTGAGGCAAAGGCTACGGTGCTGACGGCAATCATGCCGGATGCTACGGGCTATGGACGCATCATCCGCACGGCTGATGGTTCGGTCCAGAAGATTGTAGAGCACAAAGATGCCACGGAAGAAGAGCGTCAGGTAAAAGAGGTTAACTCTGGTATCTATTGCTTTGATGCCAAGGCACTGTTTGAGTCTCTGAAGAAAGTTACCAACAATAACGCGCAGGGCGAATATTATCTGCCGGATGTTCTGGAAATCCTGCAGAAACAGGGGGAAAAGATCTGGGCAGTAGCTGCGGACGATTACGAGTCCACGCTGGGCATTAATTCCCGCCAGCAGCTGGCCGGTGCAGAGAAAATCCTGCGCCGCCGCAAAAATGAGGAACTAATGGCTGAGGGTGTAACGCTTATGGATCCGGATACGACCTATGTGGATGCTGATGTCAAAGTTGGCCGCGATACGGTGATCTATCCGATGACTTGGCTTGAGGGCAATACGGTAATCGGTGAGGAATGCGAAATCGGACCGAGTATCCGCTTCCAGAATGTCAAGGCGGGCAACCATGTGACGGGCCAGTTCACCTATGCTCATGACTGCGAATTGGAAGACGGGGTTATTTTGGGCCAGTTCACCCATATCCGCCCAGATACTCATCTGGCTGAAGGCGTCAAGATCGGCAACTTCGTCGAAGTCAAGAATTCCACCGTTGGCAAAGGCTCCAAACTGCCGCATCTTTCCTATATTGGCGATACCGATATGGGTTCGGGCTGCAACATGGGCTGCGGTACCATTACGGTCAATTACGATGGCAAGACGAAATTCCGCACGAAAATCGGCAACGATGCATTCATCGGCTGCAACTCGAACCTCGTCGCACCGGTTGAGGTGGAAGATGGTGCCTATGTAGGGGCAGGCTCCACGATCACCAAGACGGTTCCAAGCAATACGCTGGCAATTGCCCGCGCTCGCCAGAAGAATATCGAGGGTTGGGTCGATAAACGCGATCGTTAATCCTTAATAATTTTTTAAAAACAAAGTAAGGCTTTATGTTATTTTGGTACAAACAGTGCTATACTGTTGTATAAAGGGTGACTTTGCTCACTCAGGAGAAGAAACTACTAGTAGAACGATTTGGAGGATTTTTACAAAATGGCTTTAGACACTGGAAACTTATGCATCCTTACCGGTAACGCAAATCCGGAACTGGCAAAAGAAATCGCTGATCATATCGGCGTCAATCTCTGCGATGCATATGTCGGTCATTTCAACAACGGTGAGACGCAGGTCATGATTAGCGAAAGCATTCGTGGCAAGGACATTTTCATCATTCAGCCGACTTCTTATCCGGTCAACGACAACCTGATGGAACTTCTGATTATGGCAGATGCCTGCAAACGTGCTTCCGCGCATAGCGTTACGGCAGTAGTACCGTATTATGCTTATGCACGCCAGGATCGCAAGACCCGCGGCCGTGAGCCGATTTCGGCTAAGCTCGTTGCAAATCTCATGGTTACGGCAGGTGTTACCCGCGTCGTTACCGTTGACCTCCATGCTGGTCAGATCCAGGGCTTCTTCGATATCCCGGTTGATCATCTGGCTGCTGCTCCGGTTATTGCCAACTATTTCCGTGAGCAGAAACTTGAGGATGTTGTCGTCGTATCGCCGGATCTCGGTGGTGTTACTCGTGCTCGCATCCTGGCAGATCATCTCCATGCACCGATTGCCATCATCGAGAAACGCCGTCCGAAACCGGGCTGCGCGGAAGTCATGAACCTCATCGGTGATGTGGAAGGCAAGACGGCCATCATCATCGACGATATCGTTGATACGGCTGGTTCTCTCTGCGAGGGCGCTAAGGCGCTGGAGAAACGCGGGGCAAAACGCATCTTCGCTTCCTGCTCCCATGCAATCCTCAGTGATCCGGCAGTTTCCCGCATCAATGAATCTCCTATCGAGAAACTCGTTATCACCAACACGATTCCGGTACCGCCGGAGAAAAAATCCGAAAAAATCGTTTCGCTGTCCTTGGCTGATGCTCTTGGCGATGTTATCATGCGCATCCAGAGCCATCGTTCAGTCAGCCAGTTGTTCCGCTAATTGACGAAATAGGCAATAGCAGCAGCCTGCTCCTTTGGGAGCAGGCTGTTTTTGTGCATAAGTTACAGAAAAGAAAAGGGGGATGAGGTATAATAAGAACAAAGAGTTTGGAAGAGGAGGAATTGTTTTGGAAAAAGTGCAAACAGCTACGGATCTTTTTATTGAACACTTTAGTTTTTGGCCTCATCTGTCAACGCAGGAAAAAGAAATTATCAATGCACATAGCCGTATCGTTCATTATAAAAAGGGTACCCAGGTCCATCAGGGGCCGTTGGATTGTATCGGGGTATTGTTGGTAAAGCATGGTCAGCTTCGGGTATATACGATGTCTGAGGATGGACGGGAAGTGACCCTTTACCGTCTGTTTCCCAATGATGTAGGAATTTTATCGGCATCCTGTGTATTCGATGCGGTGACCTTTGATGTCTATATCGATGCCGCCGAGGATACGGAAGTACTGCTGACGGATGCAGTGGCCTTCCGCAAGCTGGCTGATGAGAATATCTACGTGCGCTGCTATGGCTACGAAATGGCGTCAAACCGCCTGTCAGAAATGCTTTGGAAGATGCAGCAGGTCTTGTTCTTATCGGCAGATCGGCGGTTGGCGATTTTCCTGTTGGAGGAAAGCAACAAGAAGAATAGCCGGGAAATCCATATGACCCATGAGGAGATTGCCCGCTTTATGGGAACTGCCAGGGAAGTGGTCAGCCGGCTAGTGAAGTATTTCAGTCAGGAAGGCTGGGTGAAGACATCGCGAGGGTGCATATCCTTGACGGATTATGATGCTTTGAAGGAATTAGCGGGTTAAGAGCGAAATAAACGTTGAGAACCAATAGAAAGATGGTTTCTCAGCGTTTTTTTATTGTTGCATTGTATGATGATGGTATGGCTTTTGCTATAACGAAATACATCCATAATTATGGGAGGGCATTATCATGGGACTTATCAAGGCAGCTGCTGGTGCGGTAGGCGGCGTTCTCGCTGACCAGTGGAAGGAGTTTTTCTATTGTGACAGTTTGACAGCGGATACGCTGGCCGCCAAGGGGCAAAAGCGAACCAGCGGGCGCAGTTCGAATACCAGTGGGGAAGACAATATTATTTCCAATGGTTCGGCCATTGCCGTCAATGAGGGGCAGTGTATGCTTATCGTCGAGCAGGGCAAAGTGGTGGATATCTGCGCAGAGCCCGGCGAATACATTTATGACAGGTCAACAGAGCCATCCGTCTTCGGTGGCAATTTGCGGGAGGATATCAAGGCGGTCTTTGCGCGGATTGGAAAGCGCTTTACTTATGGCGGCGATACGGGTAAGGACCAGCGGGTTTACTATATCAATACCAAGGAAATCATGGGGAATAAATACGGTACCCCTAGCCCGATTCCCTTCCGGGTGGTTGACCAGAATATTGGTCTGGATGTGGATATCTCCATCCGGTGCTTTGGGGAATACAGTTATCGGCTCACCAATCCGATTCTTTTCTATTCGAATGTTTGCGGGAACATCGAGGAACGCTATGACCGCAGCGAAATTGATGGACAGCTGAAAACAGAACTCATGACGGCACTGCAGCCGGCTTTTGCCAAGATTTCGGCCATGGGAATCCGCTACAGTGCTCTGCCGGGACATACCCAGGAAATTGCCGATGCCTTAAACGATGTATTGAGCACCAAGTGGGGAGAACTTCGCGGCATTGATGTGATATCCTTTGGTGTCAGCAACGTCAGCGCCAGTGATGAAGACCAGCAGCTCATCAAGGAGATTCAGCGCAATGCGGCCTTCCGGAATCCGAATATGGCCGCCGCCCAGTTAGTGGGAGCTCAGGCGGATGCCATGCAGCTGGCTGCTGCTAACGAAGGCGGCATGGGAGCTGCCCTTGGCTTTATGGGGATGAATATGGCAGGACAGGCTGGGGGCATGAATGCGGGGAGTCTGTATGCCATGGGAAATGCACCGGCCGCAGGAAACTCTGCCACCGCTAATCAGCCGCCAGCTGCGGCGAAGTGGACTTGTGTCTGCGGTGCCGTAAACGAGGGCAAGTTTTGCTCGGAATGTGGGAAACAGAAACCGGAACCGGCAGCTGGCTGGGATTGCAGCTGCGGACATAAGGGCAATATGGGCAAGTTCTGTTCCGAATGCGGGGCACCAAGACCCGCTGGCCCCTGGACTTGTGCCTGTGGTGCGGTAAATGATGGTAAGTTCTGCTCGAACTGTGGGAAACCGCGCCCGTAATCGGAGAGGGGGAAATGCCGATGGCAGAGAGCTCGGTAAGTTACAAATGTCCCAATTGCAGTGCACCGCTTACCTTCCTTCCCGGTCATGAGCAGGTGACCTGCGAGTATTGCGGCAATGAATTTGCGGTAAAAACCATCGAGGAATTATTCCAAAGTCAGGAGAAACGGGTGGCCAAGGAGGCGGAAGCCAAGCAGGCAAAGTGGGCCACCGAACAGGCTGGCTCAAAATGGTCAGCAGATGAGGCGGCGGCCCTGCACGTATGTATCTGTTCTTCCTGCGGGGCGGAAGTGGTTACGGATAATAACACCATGGCTACGGAGTGCTGTTATTGCGGCAATCCCACCATGATTCCCAAGAATTTTGCCGGGATGCTGAAGCCGGACTACATCATTCCCTTTAAAAAGACCAAGGAAGATGCGGTGGCTGCACTGAAGGAATTTTACAAGGGGAAAATCCTGCTGCCCTCAGCCTTTACCGCCAACAACCGCGTGGAATCCATCCAACCGATGTATGTGCCATTCTGGTTGTTTGATTCGGCGGTTTCGGCCCATGCAAATTTCCGGGCCACCAAGTCGGTGGTTTATGATGATGGAGACGAAACGGTCACGGAGACATCGCATTTCGCCTGTGAACGTGGCGGCCGCATGGCCTTTCATCGCATTCCCGTGGATGGAAGCCAAAAGATGGATAACGATTATATGGAGAGCATCGAACCCTTTGATTATCGGGATTTGGTACCCTTCAGCACAGCGTATCTGACTGGTTATCTGGCTGATCGTTACGATGAGGATGCGGAAACATCGGCACCGCGGGCGGATAAACGCGTGGAACACAGTGTGCTCGATGTGCTGGAGCGAAGCGTTAAAGGCTATGAGTCGGTAAATCTCCAAGATTCAGCTATCGTCAAGGAAAAGGGTGAAGTCTCTTATGGCATGGTACCGGTGTGGATATTGACCACCCGCTATAAGGACCAGCCCTACACCTTTATGATGAACGGCCAGACTGGTAAGATGGTGGGGAGTTTGCCAGCCGATGGGAAAAAAGAGTTCCTATATCCAGCAGCAGCTTTCTTGATTGCGTTGCCCCTGCTTTACTATCTCGTGAAATATATTGTGGTGTAAGGAGGGGGAGAAATGGTTCGAAAGAAATTACAGCTGTTAGCTGTGCTGCTGGTGGTACTATTCATTGGCCTGTTGGCCGGTTCGGCAAAGAGCTATGCCAATGTGCCCCATGCAGACTCCGTACCGAGTGTGGTTGATCAGGCTGGCCTGCTTAACCAGCGGCAGAAAAAGGAACTGCTGGAGCGGATACAAAAAGTTGAGCAGGAACACGGCGTCCGCATTGGCATAGTGATCATGAAATCCCTGCAAGGGAAAGAGCCCAAAGCGGCGGCCGACGAAATTGTGCTGCGGGATTACCAGGACGGCACCCACGGCGGCATGGTACTGCTGCTGGCGATGGAGTCCCGCGACTGGTATGTGTCGACGGATAGCCGCATGCGAAAAATGATAACCGATGAGGAGGGCTTTCCTCATTTGACAGACCAGTTCCTGCCGGATTTGAAAGATGGCAACTATGCCGATGCCTTTATGGCGTATGTGGATACAACCGATGAAATGTTAACCTATTATGAGGTAGAGGGGGAACCCTATGATCCCATGGTGGAATTCAGCTTGTTTTCGTTGCTTATCGCCATTTGTTTGGCAGGGCTTATCGCCGCGCTGACTTGGGGCATTCTCGTTAGCCAGCTCAACAACGTGCAGCCCGCTGAGTCGGCAGACGATTATCTGAAGAAAGACAGCATCCATCTCACCGACTGCAAAGACACTTTTCTCTATATGAACGTGACGCGGGTAAAAAAATCCAAGAGTCGGGAAAGTTCTTCCTCCGGCAGCAGCAGTTGCGGTGGAGGCGGTGGAAAGTTTTAAGAAATACGCATTACCACAATAACAGATTGATGGTGATGCGTATTTTTATGTTTTGAAGTGTTTGTAATTATTTGAGGAATTTACAATGTTTTTTTGCAAGTATCAGGAAACGAGGCCAGTGTCGTTATAGCTGATAGATTAAAAAATATTCTATTGCACAAAATGTAATTTAAAAAAATCTGTTTGATTTACTAGCGGGATGATGGTAGAATGGGAGTTAGAAAGATTTATCGGTAACATTGAGGTGCAAGAAATGAGTGACAAGAAGAAGTTTGACCCGTTGCTTTTAGAAAATCAGCTGTGCTTTCCTGTGTATGCATGTGCCAGAAAGATTGTGGCAGCTTATAATCCGTTCTTGAAGGAGCTTGGACTTACCTATGCTCAGTACATCACGATGATGGTGTTGTGGGAGGAGCAGAAAGTAGTAATGCGTGACTTGGGAAAACGGCTTTATCTGGATTCGGGAACTCTGACTCCGGTACTGAAAAAACTGGAGGCCATGGGATATCTGAAACGATATCGGAATCCTCAGGATGAGCGTGTGCTGATGGTATCGATTACCGAGAAGGGAAAAGCCCTTCGGAGCGAAGCCGAAAAGGTTCCTTATCAGATGGGATGTCTGGTGAATCAAAATGGGGAGTTGTTCTCTAGTGACGAGGTTGAAAAGTTAAAGGAACAGCTGTATCAGATTATTCATACGTTGGCGTGAACGCAAAAAAGCGGCGTCTGCACTTAGAGAAGGTGCAGACGCCGCTTTTTTATGGGAAATATCGGTTACTGAATCAGTTCGACAACTTTTTCTTTGGGAACCAGGCCGACAGATTCGTTTACTTTTTGTCCGTCCTTGAAGACGACAAGCATCGGGATGCTCATGACATCGAACTGGGATGCCAGTTCTGGCTCTTCGTCTACGTTTATTTTGCCGACTTTAACGTCGGGATGTTCTTCGGCAACTTGGTCAACAATCGGGGAGAGCATGCGGCAGGGTCCGCACCAGCTGGCCCAGAAATCAATCAGTACAGTGCCCTTTGTCTTAAGAACTTCGGTTTGAAAATTATCTTTGGTAATGGTAATGGTATCCATGGGTGACCTCCTTGTAGCTCGTATTATATTATGACTTTTCGTTATCTTGATTATAGCATTCCGATAGGTCGGCTTCCGTGATTGGCTCACACAAATGGCAGGCAGAGGATAAAAGTATGGAGATTTCAGCAGAAAGTCATGCACAAGTTTTCCTGGCTGTGCTATAATGGGACTTGCTTTGAAATTTTAGCACAGGATATGTTTAGGAGGACGCATTACAGTGGATTTGAGCATAATGGATTTGTTAAAGACCATCATTCTCGGGGTGGTAGAAGGCTTGACGGAATGGCTGCCGGTATCAAGTACGGGACATATGATTTTAGTGGATGAGTTTATCCAGTTAGATGTCAGTAAATCGTTTATGGATATGTTCCTGGTCGTTATTCAGTTGGGTGCCATTTTGGCAGTCGTAGCCCTCAACTTCGAGAAACTCAATCCCTGGTCATCGTGGAAGACGAGGCAAGAGAAGAAGGAAACGTTTAGTCTTTGGAAGAAGGTCCTTTTTGCCTGCGTTCCGGCGGCTGTTATCGGACTCTTGTTCAATGACTACATGGAAAAGCATTTCATGACGGCGCCGGTGGTAGCGGCAACACTTATTTTCTATGGTATCATGTTCATCTTGGTTGAGAATTATAACAAGCATCGCCGGCCTCGCGTCAGCGATTTGGCGCGGCTCGATTACAAGACCGCCTTTATCATCGGCATGTTCCAGGTGCTGTCGTTGATTCCGGGTACGAGCCGTTCTGGTTCCACGATTCTTGGTGGTATCATCTTTGGGACAAGCCGTTATGTGGCTGCAGAGTTTACGTTTTTCTTAGCGATTCCGGTTATGTTTGGCGCCAGTCTGCTGAAAATCGTGAAGTTCGGCTTGGACTTTAGTGGTTCGGAATTGGTGATTCTACTGGTGGGAATGGTCACGGCATTTATCGTTTCGATCATCTCCATCAAATTCCTGATGGACTATATCAAGACCAATGACTTTAAGGTTTTTGGCTGGTACCGTATTGTCCTCGGTATTGTGGTTGTCGCATATCTGTTGATGGTTGGCGATCCAACAGTGAATAACTGATAAAACGAGAGTCTCATTTTGGAGCCGGTGCTCAAAATGGGATTCTCGTTTTCGTTTATTGGAGGCTGGGGAAGATTTGCCTTTGGCAAAATGGGAATGATAGCGTTATAATAAGGAATACAGTTTTGAAATGGAGTGAATACGACAATGAAAATAATTGCTGGTCTGGGAAATCCCGGCAGTGAATATGAGAAGACCAAACACAATGTTGGTTTTATGTTTGTGGATGCTCTGGCAGAAAAATTGGGGGTCACAGACTGGAAGGATAAGTTCGATGCGAAGATTGGTGAGACGCGCATTGGTGTGGAAAAAGTTCTGCTGGTGAAGCCTCAGACGTATATGAATGAGAGTGGACAGGCGATTGGCCCGCTGATGAATTTCTACAAACTCGACGCAGAGGACCTTATCGTGGTCCATGATGATATGGATATCCCGGCGGGAACCATTCGCATTCGCAAAAAAGGGAGCGCGGGCGGTCATAATGGAATCAAATCCGTGCTAGCTCACGTGGGGGATGAGCATTTTGCCCGGGTGCGTATCGGCATTGGCAGGCCGCTGCCAGGCTGGACGGTCGTCAACCATGTACTGGCACCGTTTGTGCCGGAGGATGTAACGAAAATCGAAGAGGCCATCAAATATTTGGTTCCGGCGGTGGAATGCATTGTAACGGATGATGTGGACATGGCTATGAATCAGTATAATCCGAAAAAGGCGAAAAAGAAAAAAGTGAAGGCAGAAGAGGTACAGGAGGGCGAAGTAGTCAATGGGTGAGAGAATTACCGCAGTCTATGCCAATGAAGATGGCAATATTTTGGATGCGCCGGGACTGCAGGGAATGGGCCGCACGGGGCGTGAGAACATCCTGCTGAAACCGGAAGATTTGATACCGCTGCCGGAGAGTGCGGACCTCATGCTGTTACCGGACCATTTGGCGGTGGGCTGTGCGGAGGATGGCGAAGTCATGCCAATAAGCGGACTGGCGGTAGCCGCCATTCTGCCAGCAGGCTATACCCGACTTTATCTGCCAGCCTATGAGCGGGCTGAGGAGGCCCAGCGACTGCCCTTATACGGGTACACGGCGGTTGTCGTCTACAAGGACGAACTCTATTGTGCGGCGGTCTATACCGATGAAAATCATAAATGGGACCCGATTCACTACAATACGAAAGACTTGAAGAATCTGGTCAAACGTACCAAGAAGGACTTGCCGGGAAACCGCATTGTGGAGCAGGTGGGAGGCTGCAGCCTCAAGTGGCATTGCTGCACGGCGCAGAATCTCTTTTATCGTCGTTGGGAGTGTGGCATTCCTACGTCACCTGTCTGCAATGCCAATTGCTTTGGCTGTATTTCCCTGCAGCCTGCTGAATGCTGCCCGTCGCCGCAGGAACGCATCAAATTCCGTCCGACGCCGGAGGAGATTGCTGAAGTAGGTGTATATCATCTTTCGGTGGCACCGGATGGTATCATCAGTTTTGGTCAGGGCTGTGAAGGGGAACCGTCGCTGGCTGCCGATAATATTGCGGCAGGCATTAAGTTGATACGTGAACAGACCGACAAGGGGCAGATTAATATGAATTCCAATGTTGGCTGGACGGAGGGCGTCAAGAAAATCGTTGATGCCGGACTCGATTCGCTGCGGGTTTCGATTATTAGTGCCCGTGATGAGGGCTATGATGCCTATTATCGGGCCAGCTATCATCTGGAAAATGTCAAAGAGTCGATTCGCTATGCCTTGGATCACGGTGTCTATGTCTCGCTGAATCTCCTTTATTTCCCGGGATTCAATGACCGGGAGGAAGAATTGGCGGCATGGCAGGATTTCTTCCGTGAGTTGCCGGTTCAGATGATCCAGGTGCGCAATCTCAATATCGACCCCGATGCGTTCCTGGATATCATGCCGGAACCGCAGGGGAAAGCGGTGGGGACCCGAACTTTTATCGAGACCTTGCATAAAGAATTTCCGCAGCTGGTCATCGGTAGTTTTAGTCATTATGTGGAGGATTGAAGATGCTGGCAATAATCAATGGCAAATGCATTCTGCCGGATGAGCAGGGTGATTTTACAATACAGACGGGTAAGGTGGTTCTCTGCGAAGGCGAGCGAATCAAGGGAATCGTTTCTGACAGCGAAGCGGCAGCTATGGCGATTGAGGAAACGATTGACGCCAAAGGCGGCTATGTTTCGCCGGGGTTCCTCAATGTGCATATTCACGGCTGTGACGGCATGGACACCATGGATGATGAGGAAATGGCATTGCCGCGCATGAGCCGCTTGCAGGCTAAGACTGGTGTCACTGGGTTCCTGCCCACTACGATGACTTGTGCCTGGGACGACGTGGCAAAAGCCTTTGCCCATATCCGTCACTATCAGCAACAGCCCCCAGCAGGGGCAAGAATCTTGGGGGCCCATATGGAAGGGCCATTCATCAGCCCTGCCAAGAAAGGGGCTCAGGCTGAGTGCAATATCCGCCCGGCTGATTTTGAACTGGTGGAGCCTTGGCAGGATGTTGTCCGCATCATAACACTGGCACCAGAGGAGCTGTCCGATTACCGTTTTGTGGAGCTTTGTGAGGAAGCCGGGATTACGGTTTCCATCGGGCATACGGCTGCAGATTATGAGACGGTGATGGAGGCGGTAACAAAGCATGGCGTTCATCATATCACGCATCTTTACAATGCCATGACGCCGTTCCACCATCGCAATCCTGGTGTGGTTGGTGCGGCGTTGGACTCGACGGCGAATTGTGAAATCATTGCCGACAATGTCCACTCTCATCCAGCAGCCCAGCGCCTTTTGTATCATGCCAAAGGCGGCAAGAATATCGTTTTGATTACGGATTCGTTAAGAGCCTGTGGCGTTGGTGACGGGCCCTCCGAGCTGGGGGGACAGAAAGTGTTTGTCAAGGGGGAACTGGCAACCCTGGAAGACGGTACGATTGCGGGCAGTGTGGCAACCATGAACCGCTGCATCAAGCTGTTCTGGGAAAACACCGGTGCTCCGCTGGCAAAGGTTATTGAGATGGCAACTAAGACACCGGCTGTCGAGCTTAATCTTTACGAAGAACTTGGCTCGCTGGAGACGGGCAAGCGGGCAGACCTGGTCATTTTCGATGAAGAAGTGAATATAAAACATACGATTATCGGCGGAAAACAGTTCTGCTGATTGAAAAAGCGGCGCAGATTTTTAGTCTGTGCCGCTTTGCTTAAAGGAGCTGTTTTACGATTCCGAGGGCGAGGCCGGCAAGGCCGGAGGCAGCCAACAATTTTATAACACCGACCTTTTGGCGGACGGCCATGAGAGAGACAGCCAGAATCGCAATGCCGATGGGGTCGATGGTGGAGAGGTCAGCTGGTAGTTTTTCCTCGTTCCAGAGAGCAAGGGTGATAAAACTTATGCCAGCTGCGGCAATCAGGGCGATTACTGCCGGGCGAAGGCCGTTCAGGATGCCACGGATTGGCCCGATGTCGCCGTATTTGAAAAATAGTTTTGCCAGCAGGATACCGAGCAGAAAGGATGGAGTGCAAAAGCCGAGGGTGGCGGAAATAGCGCCGGGGATGCCGGCAATCTTCATGCCGGCAAAGGTGGCAGCGTTGATGCCGATTGGTCCCGGCGTCATCTGGGAAATGGTGAAAATATCCACAAATTCAGACAGGGTCAGCCAGTGATAGGTGTCAACGACAGCAGACTGAATCAGCGGCATGGAGGCATAACCTCCGCCTACACAGAAGATGGCCACTTTGGCAAATTCTCCAAACAGAGTCAAGTAAATCATGATAAAACCTCCTTAGTTCCCGTACTCGCGGCTGCGCAGGAACAGGAGTCCCAAAAGGCCGTCGAAGATAATCAGCAGCATGATGTTGACATCGAAGCAGAAATTGGCAAGGAAGGTGCCGGCGATGATGGCCAGGGGAAGAAGCAGTTTCTTCTTCAGCTGTTTGTGCAGCAGATCAATGGAAACGTTGACAATCAGTGCGGTAGCGCCGCATTGCATGCCCTTTAGCAGGTAGCGTACATATTGATTGGAAGCAAACCAGTCATAGGCGCAGGCGATAAGGGAGAGGGTGAAGAGGGGGGGCAGAATGGTGGCGGACAGGGCCGTCAGGGCGCCGCGTACCCCCGCCATGCGGTAGCCAAGAATAATTGAAGCGTTGACCGCTACGATGCCTGGCATGGACTGGGCAATGGATACGAGATTCAGCGTGTCTTTGTCATTAAGCCAGCCATACTCGTCGACGTATTTGGCCCGCAACAGCGGGATGATGACAAAGCCGCCGCCTACGGTAAAGGCACTGATTAAAAACGTCGATTGGAACAGTTTCCAATAGAAGTTGGGACAGGATGCGGCGACGGATTTCAATTCTTCGTTAGACATAATGATTCCTCCTGCTGGTTATTTCGCGTCAGGGATTGGTTTTCCGCATAGGGCGGTCAGAAACTTTTGACCGATATGGGATAGATAGGTGTCACGGCGCCAGATGACTGCAATTTTTGTTTCGAGAGATGGCTCTTCGATGGTTTTGATATGAAGATTTTCATGGGCGGCAAGCTTCATGGCTGATAAGGGCGCTAGCGCGATGCCAAGACCTGCATTGGCCCAAAGCACAGTAGTGCGGGCATCGTCGTTGCGGCAATAGATTTCCGGCTGGATGCTCTGGGCAGTAAAGGCGTCAGCAAGCAGCTGATTAAAGCGGCGATAGACAATCAGCGGCCGTTTCGCTAGTTCCGCCAGCTGGATAGACGTTCTATCGGGACACCAGTCCAATTGGCCGGTCATTGCCACGGCCATGGGCTCAGAGTTAAGGTATTCGCAGTGGAATTGGCTGGCATTGAAGGGGGTACGAACGATGCCGATTTCGATAATTCCCTGCTCTAATAATTCGATGAGCTGGTAAGTGTTGGCGTCGTGAATTTCGAAATGGACATCGCGGAACTCTTTATGGAAGTCCTGTAGTCCCTGGCTAAGCAGGATGCTGCCTGAGGAAGAAATCGTTCCGATGGAGAGAGTGCCACGAAGGCCTTGGCAAAGGTCGGCGATTTCCCGGGTGGTGGAGTCGGCCATGTCCAGCATTTGCTGGGCGCGACGGGCTAAGAGCCGGCCCGCATCGGTGAGCGCAATGCGATGAGGTCCACGTTTAAAAAGCTGGGTTCCGAGTTCCTCTTCTAACAGTTTCATTTGCTGGGAGAGCGGTGGCTGTGCCATATGAAGTTTTTTGGCCGCCGCTGTAATTTGTTGTTCGGTTACAACGGTGAGAAAATAATTCAGTTGTTTTAAGTCCATAGGTGTAAAATATCTCCTCTATACATTTATAATATATTGAACAAGCGGTATATATTTTTAAAATATATTAAATAACCGCTTTTATCATAATGCCTGGAAAGGAAATTTGCAAGGGGGAGAGAAAAACAATTAGCAGAGAGCTATGTAACCGTTGTAACAGACGGATGTAGAAGCAGTTCGTATAATAAAGGGGTAATTTGGATTAAGGTAAGAACAGCAGAGATGAGGAGATATAATGAAGCGAATCGATTTGAAGCTGACAGTAGCGGAATTGGTAAAGGCTTATCCCGAATTGATAGATATATTGGCAGAACTTGGGTTAGAGAAAATATTGAACCCCGCTGCATTGAAGGCAATGGGAAATATTATGACATTGCCGCGTGGTGCAGCTGTGCGCAATATTCCGATGGAAAAGGTGATTGCGCTGCTGGCGGCACATGGTTTTGAAACTGTGGGGAATGATATCAACGAAGTCTGTCAGTTGAAAACGGCACAAATTGAAACGGCAGCCGGTATGGTGTTGGAAGAGGGGCATCCAATCGCCTTGATGCGGGCAGAAAATGATGGCATGGAAAAAATCCGGACGGTAATCGAAGGACAGTGTGTAGGTGCAACAATCGATACCGCGGTGGTAATCGAGGCTATGACGGCATTGAATGCTATCCGTAACCACTATGCGAAAAAGGAAGAATTGCTGATGCCGCTCTTGTACAATTATGGTGTTACGGGCCCTTCACAGGTCATGTGGAATGAAGATGATGAAATCAAGAAAGAACTTGGAACGCTGACGCGGACGATAAAGGAAGATGCGGAAAACGTTCTGTTGTATAAAGGCAGGATTGTTGCGTTAATGAAACGGATCCAAGGGATGGTCGCGAAGGAAGAACGCATTTTGTTCCCACTTTGCCTGAACTATTTTACGACGGAAGAATGGATGCGTATCTATCGGGATTTTCCGGAGATGGGGATTGTATTTGTTGAGGAACCGCCGGTATGGAAGGTGGGGGCTGACTGGGCAGAAGAGGAACTTCGGAAGACTATGGAGCAGGAATTCCTGGAGGGGAAGATTCAGCTGCCGACGGGAGAACTTACGGTGAAGCAGCTGCGGGCAATGCTTTCTCTGCTGCCGGTAGATATTACGTTTATTGATGAGCAGGATAGGCTTCGTTTCTTTATCAACGAAGGCAATATTTTCCCGCGTCCGAAAGCTGCTTTGGGGCGTTTGGTCTTTGAGTGCCATCCCCCGCAAATTGTTCCCGTGGTCAAGAATCTGCTAGCTGATTTTCGGGCGAAGAAACGGGCGTCCTTGGAAGTGGCCCGCTATATCATGGGGAAACCCGTACTGGTGAAGTATATGGCCGTTTATGGGAAGGACGGGAATTATCTGGGAACCGTGGAAGTAGTCCAGGATTGTAGCGAAGTGTTGGCAAAATTTCCCCAGCGAAAATAAAGGAGAATATCTCATAAGATGCCTCTGGCTTAATAGCTGGAGGCTTTTTGGTGTCGACAAAATTCTAACAACGGCGTTATAATAGAACTGACAGTAGGAAATGTTATATTATGGAGGCGATTTTTATGTTCCGGACAGTACCATTTAACCTGCGGGAAAATGCTGAACGCGGTCGTGAGGCATTGGAAAAAGCTTTGGAGTTTATGGCAGATCAGCCGTTTAATCCGATGGGGAAAGTCAGCAGCGCCTTATCGCCATTTCGCGTGGACGTGATTTCGACAGAGGCGGCGTATGAGCTTTTTGCTGAGCTTCCCGGGTTTTATAAAGAACAGATAAACGTATCCTATGATGATAACCATTACTTACGAATCCGAGCCGAACGGCAGGAGAGCGATATGCAGGTCAAGTTCCTCTGCCGGGAACGCCGTACGGGAGAGTTTGAGCGGACGTTCCTGATTGATGGAATCAAAAAAGAAGATGTATCGGTCTCTTATGAAAACGGAGTCCTTCATATCATCCTTCCGAAAGAAGAGGCGAAAACGTCACGGACGGTATTTGACATCGACTAATTTATTTTCGTTCCCCGCCCGTCCCTAGCAGGAATTTCGTGGTGTATCGTGAATACTATAAAGTATAGAATTATTGTTACGTATACTTTACGATGCAGGAATATGGAATAGGAAATAGGGAGGGAGCTGCTCATGATGGATGAAAAAGACTGGGAAGAATTCAAACGGAAGCTTAAGGCGAAGACCGAGATTGATTTGGATCTCTACAAGGAACCCCAGATGAAGCGCCGTATCGGCAATCTGGTTACCAGAGCTGGGATGGATTCGTATTGTGCCTACTTTGACCAGGCCGCAAAAGATAAGGACGATTTTGCTTCGTTCATTGAGTATCTGACTATTAACGTGTCGGAGTTTTTCCGTACGCCGGAGAAATTCGGCAAGCTGGAGACGGATGTTATTCCCGATCTCCTGACGCGTTCTTCGAAGCTCAATATCTGGAGTGCTGGCTGTTCTATCGGTGCGGAGCCGTATTCTTTGGCGATGATCATGAAAGAGATGACCCCGAATGTGCGTCATCGCATCCTGGCTTCGGATTTGGATGTTGAGATCCTTGCCAAGGCAAAACGCGGGATTTATACGGATAATGAGCTCAAGGCGATGACGCCGCAGCGCCGGGCAAAATATTTTGATGTGGTAGAGGGCGATAAGTACGCGGTAAAGCAGGAAATCAAAGACTGCATTGAGTTTAAACGCCATAACCTCTTGAAGGATAAATTCGAAGAGGGGTTTGACTTGATTCTTTGCCGTAATGTTGTCATTTACTTTACGGAGGAAGCAAAGGATCAGCTTTATGCGAACTTCTTCAAAGCGTTGAAACCGGGTGGTATCTTGTTTGTCGGTGCGACGGAGGCAATCCTGAACTTCCGCAAATTGGGCTATACCAGTTTCCAACCGTTCTTCTACCAGAAACCATTGACGTAAAAAGTCATTATTAACGTTGAACGGAGCTAAGACATGTACGCAAATCAGCAGATTGAACAATTAGATATGGATAGGATGCGCGAGCTCCAGCTTCAGCGATTGAAGAAACAGTTGAGGTGGGCCGAGGAGAAGAGCCTTTTCTATCAGGAGCAATTCAAGAAAAAGGGCGTCTCCCATGAGGATCTTCACAGCCTTGAGGATATTGCGAAATTCCCCTTTCTGGAGCGCAACATGCTTTACCAGATTGGGGCCATGGATATCCTGACGATACCAATTTCGGGAATTTTGCGCTTCAATGTCATGCAGCAGGAGATCGGGGAGATTACGAAACTTTATACCAATGGAGATGTCGCGCATAATGTGGAGATGATGACCCGCTGTTTGGTGGCTGCTGGCATTACCAATGCGTCTATTGTTGCGCTGCAGGGAGATTTGTCGGACAGCCGGTTGTTAGATGTCCAGTATGCATTGGAAATAATCGGGGCAGCGGTCGTCCCGATGGGAACGGACTACCGGCAGTGGCTCCGGCTGATGGAGTCGGTAGGCATGGATACTTTGGTGAGTACACCACAGCTTATCATGCAGTTGATTATCCAGTTGCAGGCTACGGGCAAGAACATTGCGGATTATCCGCTATCTCGTGTGATTTGCCGCAATGTGCAGGGGGTTCAGAATCCCATGCAGCGGCATATTCAGGAGCGTACCAAGGCGCAGGTTTTCAACCTTTATGAGCCCGCAGAAATTGGTATGGCGGCTGCAATCTTTCAATGTGAGGCTCATAATGGTTATCACATTCAGGAAGATTACTTTTATCCGGAAATTGTCACCTTTAACAGTGATCAGGTGGTAACAGAATCGCATCAAATGGGTGAATTGGTACTTACCAATCTCATGGCGGAGGCTATGCCGTTGATTCGCTATCGGACGGGGCAGGCGGTGATGCTGGAGGAAGATACTTGCAGCTGTGGCCGTACTCTTCGCCGGGTGACAACGCCGTTTTCCTTTATGTGATTTTGCGTAAGAAAAGGACATATTCCTTGTATGGGAATATGTCCTTTCTTTTTCGATACGAGGCAGGTTATTATGACAGCTAAACTTGATTTTATCATCGGACGGGCCGGTACCGGCAAGACGCATGCGTGCCTGGCTGCTATGCGGGAACAGATGGAACAGAACCCTATCGGCCATTCACTGGTTTTGATTTTGCCAGAGCATATGACTTACAAGGTCGAACGGCAGCTGGCATCGTCGATTCCTCAGGGGCAGGGCTTTTTTCGAGGTTATGTATTTGGTTTTCGCCGTTTTGCCAGACAGGTGCTTTGGGAGACGGGGGGGGCGGATATTCCGCGTATCAGTGAAGTGGGAAGACGGCTGTTGTTGCGTAAGCTGCTCGTAGGACATCAAAAGAAAAAAGATCTTGATGTATTTGCCAGAGCTGCGCGCCAGCGGGGATTTACGGCTAGTTTGTCCGATGCGATTAAGGAATTTAAAAGTTATCGTTTGACGACAGATGTCCTGCGTAAGGCCAGCGGCCGACTCGGGGAGAACAGCAGTCGATTGGCCAGTAAACTGACGGAACTCGCTGCGTTGTCGGATGAGTTTGCTACTGCTATGCAGGGGCGAGCGAATGACGCGGAAGACATGATGACGCTGTTGGCTGAAAAATTACCGGAAGCCTCTTTTCTGAAGCAGGCGGAGGTGTGGATAGACGGGTTTATTTTCTTTAACCCACAAGAGCGGCAGGTCTTAGCCGCGTTATTGCAGACCGTAGACCGCGTGCATATTACGCTGCCTATGGCTGGTGTGCGTCTGTCTGATGGCCGAGTAAATCTGAAGCTGCCGGAAAATGTACAGGAAACAGGGTTGTTTCAGCGTTCCTATCGTACGATGGAAAGTATTTGTGCGTTGGCAGGAAATTTGACCGGTCAATCGGTGCAGGTAGAAAATTATCCGGTGACGCTTTTGGAGGAGAATCATCGGAGCCGGAAATTACCATTGCGGCAGGTGGAAGAAAAGCTCTTTGTTCGGGGGGGGCAGGCTGTTGCAGCGGAAGATGCGGTAAAGTTGACCGAAGCGGCTAATCGGCGTCTCGAAGTCGAGGCCGTGGCGGCTGACATCAGGCGGCTGGTTCGAGAAAAAAGTTACCGGTATCACGAGGTAGGCGTGCTAGTTCGGGACGAGGAAGCTTATGGGGATATCCTGCGATTGGTTTTTCAAGATTACGGGATTCCGTTTTTTCAGGACAGCAAACGCCCGAGCATCCATCACCCCTTGGCCGAATTGATACGCTCTGCCTTAGAAGTCGTGGTAAAGGGTTGGCGGTACGAAACGGTGTTTCGCTGCCTGCGGACAGGTTTTTTCCCGTTGGTGCGGGAAGATATCGATAAGTTGGAAAACTATGTGCTGGAATTTGGCATCCGCGGGCGGAAGCGCTGGGCCCAGGAAGAACCGTGGAATTGGCATCGTCGGTATGCCTTGGAAGATGATGAGGAAATACTAGACGAAGCAGCCGCAGAAAAATTAGCTGGCATCGATTCGCTCCGCCGTCAGGCTATGGATCCGTTAGCAAAGTTAGAAGATGAAATCCGGGAAGCCGCAGATGTGCAGGGCCAGACCGAAGCAGTGTACCGTTTCTTGGAACGGTTGGAAGTACCGGTGCATCTTTCCCAGTGGACGGATATAGCAGAAAAAGAAGGACGATTGGCCGATGCTATGGAACATCGTCAGATTTGGGGAGGTAGTATCGGCCTGCTTGATCAGATTGTGGAAATCAGCGGCGAGGAAAGTATGACCTTGCCAGAATTTGACGCTGTACTTAGTGATGGTTTGGACGCCTTGACGATTTCTCTGATTCCGCCGGGGCTCGACTATGTGACGTTGGCATCTTTTGATCAGAACAGTCTCGATAATTCCCGGGCTGTCTATATCTTGGGGGCCAATGCGGAGATCATGCCGCGGCGTTCGTCGGAACAGGGACTTTTGACAGATGCTGAGCGCCTTCATATTGATGAAGCCTTGCAGGAGCTTCATCGGGAAGGGATGGAGATTCCAGAAATTTCCCGTGGAAGCCGGGAGCGGAGCTTTGGCGAGAAATTTTTGTTGTATCGCAGTTTTAATGAGGCACGAGAGTATTTGTGGATTTCTTATGCGCTAGCTGATGCAGAGGGGAATGGTTTGCAGCCTTCCTCGCTTGTTCAGCGATTGCAGCAGATTTATGTGCAGCTGTCATTCCTTTCGATTCCATTGGAGACTTTGCAGCGTGAGGATAACTTGCAGCTGGTAGCGGGGCGGCCGGCAATTTCTAGTTTGGTCAATGTATTGCGAAGCCGTAAGGAAGCGCGGATTAAGGAAAAAGAGCCGGCTTCTTTTTGGCAAGATGTTTACAACTGGGCATTGGAGCAGCCGGAACTTCGGCGTCCGTTGAAATTGGCCTTGTCCGGTCTGTTTGCTAAGGCGAATGAGGAACAGCTGCCGGAACAACTGGCGCAGGCAATTTATTTGCGGGGAAAAAACCTCCATGGCAGTGTGACTCAGTTCGAAAAGTTCCGTCAGTGCCCGTTTTCGCATTTTGCGGCTTATGGGCTTAAATTGCAAGAGCGGCGGGAATATCAATTTCGCAATATGGATTTGGGGCAATTGCTCCACGCGGTTCTCCATGCTTATGGGGAAAAGGTGCGCGAAGAATTTGCCGGCCGTTGGCAGGATGTGCCGGAAGAGAAGCGTTTGCCGATATGCCAGTCGCTGGTAGAGGAATTGGCACCGAGGCTTCAGAGTGAAATTCTGCTGAGTCGTGCGAATTACCGCCATTTGAAGAGCCGTATTGCGGAGACAGCTGGGCAGGCGGTAGCTCAGCTTACGGCTTGGGCGGCGCTTTCTGAGTTTCAGCCGGCCTATTTCGAGGAGGCTTTTGGCCATGCTGGGGATTTGGCGCAGTTATCGCCGCTGCCACTGGGGAATGGATTCCGTCTTTCCTTCAAGGGGCAGATTGACCGTCTGGATATTCATCAGGAATATCCGTATTTCCTGGTAGTGGATTATAAAACTGGTCAGGCAGCGATCAATCTATTTGAGGTTTATTACGGGTTAAAGCTTCAATTGCTGGTTTATGTGTTGGTGGCTCAGCAGCTTTTTCATCAGCAGGGCGAAGACCGGCTGCCGGCAGGGATGCTTTATGCTTTCCTGAAGAATCCGGTCGTCAACAGCGAAAAGCGTTTGTCGGATAAGGAGTTGGCGGCAAAGGTCATGTCAGAGTTGCGCATGCCGGGGTGGGTTTGCGCAGACCAAGAAGTGATAGAAAGCATTGATAAAGGTTTGGGACATTTGATGTTGAAGCGCAAGAAAGACGGCAGCTTTGATGAAGCAACCAAGAAGGGGCATTATGTGCGTACTCAGGAAGAATTTGCGTTGCTGCTTAGTTATGTGGATTATATTCTACGTGACACCGGTCGGCAGATTCTTGCGGGACAAATCAAAGCTAAGCCGTATCGCGTCGTAAAGAACAATCAGGAATACAAGGCTTGCAGTTATTGTGCGTATCGTGATCTCTGCGGTTTCGATCCTGAGCTATCAGGGTATGAATACCATGACATAGAGCAGGCAGAAGAGGAAGAACTGGAACGGCGGATGGCTGAGTGCACAGGAAGGGAGGATTTGCTCCGTGGATTATACAATCGACCAACAGAAGGCAATTGATGCCCGAGGGAAAAATATCCTGGTAGCTGCAGCTGCCGGGTCGGGAAAGACGCGAGTGCTGGTAGAGCGAATCATCAAGCAGCTTATGGAACGGGAACTTTCCATCGATGAGCTGTTGGTGGTGACGTTTACCAGTGCGGCTGCGGCAGAAATGCGGGAACGGATTGAAGGGGCGTTGCAAAAGCGGCTGCTCGTGGAAGAAAATGCGGCGCTTTCTGCTTGGCTGGAACGTCAGACGGTTTTGCTTACTGGTGCAGATATTTCCACGTTTCATTCCTTTTGCCAGCAGGTGATTCGCAAAAATATCGAAGCGGTGGAGGTAGATCCACAGTTCCGTTTGGCTGGTGAGCAGGAAATGGTCCTGCTGAAACGGGATGTTTTGGAAGAGTTGTTGGAGAACCGTTACGAACGTCCGGAGTTGGCAGAAGCTATTCCGGCATGGGAGGCATTTCTTTCGTTTGCGGATGATTATGGCACTGACCGAGGCGATGATGCCATCTATGAGGCGGTATTGAAGCTATATGATTTCAGCCAGAGCCAGCCTTATCCCAAAGCTTGGCTGAAGCGGCAGCAGGAAATCTATGAATTAGCAGATAGCCTGTTTACAACGCCGTGGTTTCAGCGGATATTGAAAGCGGCAGCCCTGGAAATCGATGCCTGTATTCGGCAATATGATCGGCTGACGATGCTCGTAGGGGATCGTACGCCTGTGGCGTTGCAGGATGCATGGAAGCCTTACGTGGAAGCAGTGCAGGCGGATATTGACCAGCTGGAAGCGGTTCGTGGGGCACTGCGCATTTGTGAAAAGCGGCCAGCTGTCGGCTGCTTTGACGCCGTACGGAAGGCCGCAGAACAGGTCAACTGGATAAGACTCGCGAAGAAGGAGTTCAAGGCACTGAAGGTGGAGTATCCGGAGGTGCGGGCAAAGTTTGACAAAACACGAGACAAGGTCAAAAAGAGCTTTGGCAAAGTAAAAGAAAAATATTTGCTAGAGCGAGAGCAAGACCTTTGGCGCAGCATACAGGGAAGCGGCAAAGCAGTAACGCAATATGTGCAGCTGACTTTGGATTTTATCGATGCACTGCAAGCGGCCAAGAAAGAACGAAATATCCTTGATTTCAATGATTTGGAGCATTTCGCGTTGGAGATTCTTTGTGGTGATGCGGAAAAAATCATGCAGGAGAAGCCCGAGTATATACCAACTGAGGCGGCAATTTCCCTTCGAAATCAGTACAAGGAAATCATGGTGGATGAATATCAGGATACCAATGGAGTACAGGAGGCAATATTAAGCCTAATCGCGCGGGAAGATAATCGCTTTACGGTGGGCGATGTCAAACAGAGTATCTATCGGTTCCGCTTGGCGGACCCGTATCTTTTCCAGGCAAAATATGACAGTTTTCCCGAAGAGAGCCGGGCAGAAGAGTTAAATCAGCTGATTACGATGAAAAAGAATTTTCGCAGTCGGGCAGAAGTTCTGGCTCCTATCAATTTTATTTTTGAGCAGATTATGCGCCGGGATGCGGTGGAAATTGAATATGATGAACGCAGTAGGCTCCATCCTGGTGCTGCCTATCCGAAAGCGGAAAATACGCTCGCAGGACCGCTGGAATTGGATATTCTCTTGGGAGAAAAAAAGGAACAAAAGGCTGAGGGGAAAGAGGAAGTGTTGGAGGGCTTCGAACTGGAAGCTCAGCATATTGCCAACCGGATTCAGCAGTTGATGGAGGAACATCATGTGGTGCTGGATAAAGAAACGAATCAGTATCGTCCGCTGGAGCTGCGTGATATTGCGGTGTTGATGCGTGCTGTTCAGGGGAAAGCCGATGTTTTGCTGGAAACTTTGCGGAAAAATGGTATCTCGGCGTATGCAGATGTGGGAGGCGGTTATTTCGAGGCCAGCGAAGTGCGCATTGTGCTGGCACTGTTGTCTGTTTTGGATAATGCGCGGCAGGATATTCCATTAGCCGCGGTATTAGCTTCTCCTATTGGCGGTTTTTCGATGAAGGAATTGGTGGAGATTCGCCTAGCGGCGGAAGACGGTGATTTGTATGACGGGCTGCTGGCCAGCTTTTCAACGGATACGCAACTTTCCTCAAAACTGGCGGAGCGTACGGCTGCTTTTCAGCAGGAGTTGGCCGCTTGGCGTAATTATGCCGTAAGCCATAGTGTACCGGAACTCATTTGGATGCTTTATCGGGAAACTGGGTACTACGATTATGTAGGGAGCCTTAAAGGAGGATTGCTTCGTCAGGCCAATTTGCGTATGCTGGCCGATCGGGCGGCCGACTACGAACGCACGAATTATCGGGGATTGTTCCGCTTCTTGCGGTTTATTGATGACCTCAAAAAAAGAGAGACGGATCTTTCGGTGGCCCGTACTTTGGGAGCCAGCGAGGATGTCGTGCGTATTATGACGATTCATAAAAGCAAAGGCCTGGAGTTTCCGGTAGTAATCTTAGCAAATGCCGCCAAGGAATTTAATCTCCGGGATGCACAAGGGACTTTTTTGATGCATCAGCAATTGGGCATTGGCGTGAAAATGGCTGAGCGTTCGCGAACAGGTCGTCAGATTTACAATACGATGCCCTGGCAGGCGATTGCTGATAAGATTGTGGATGAGACCAAGGCCGAAGAGATGCGTATCCTTTATGTCGCTTTGACGCGTGCTCGGGAAAAACTCATCGTTACGGGAACGTTGTCGCCATCACAAGTGGAAAATCGGGCAAAAACCTGGGGGCAGCTCTTGGCGGATAACGAAAAGCGTTTTTCGGTACAAGCCATTCGTCAGGCCAAAACATACCTGGACTGGATGGTACCCGCGATAGCCCGTCATCGCGATGGTGTGGCGCTGCGGGAATTTATGGAAGCCGAGGTGGCAGAGAGCGATTTGCTGCCGGCAGAGGCTGAGGCGGAATTTGCGATTCAGTTGATTCCGGCGGCTGAAGTTGGGGCAACCGTAGCAAAGGAGCTGGATAAGGACCCATTGCTTGAGGCTGCTGCTGCCTTTGAACCAATGCCAGGGACAGCGCAGAAAGAGCAGGTAGAAAACTGCTTGTCATGGCAATACGACATGGGGGGCTTGGATGAAGTACCAGCAAAGCTTACGGTCACGGAAATCAAGCACCGGTTCGCGGAGCAGGAACCACTGGCGGACGAAAGCATCGAGCAAAATTTGCTGGTAAAGCTTCCTGAAGCAGAGAAAAAGCAGGATTTTGAGTGGCCTCGCCCAAAGTTTATGCAGGATGCACGGCAGGGATTATCGGCGGCCGAACGCGGTACGATTATGCATACGGCCATGCAGCATTTGGATTTGCAAGGGGACAGGAGTTTTGCCGGAATCAAAAAGCAGTTGGAACGCATGGAGTTAGGCGGCATTCTCCAGCCAGGGCAAAAAGACGTGGTTTATATAAAAGGGATACAGGGCTTTGTTGCGTCGGAAATTGGTGAACGTCTTCGTAAGGCGGTTAACGTCTGGCGGGAACTTCCGTTTAGCCGGATGCTTCCAGCAAAACGCTTTTATCCGCAGGTAAAATCCGAAGAGGAGCAAGTCTTTACCCAAGGCGTAATCGATTTGCTGTTTGAGGAGGCAGACGGCAATTTGGTTTTGGTCGACTACAAGACGGATCGCAGTCCAGATCCCGAAAAGGCATTGCGACGGTATCGGATTCAGGTGGATCTATACAGCGAGGCGGTACAAGCAATCCTCAACCGTCCGGTGGCAGAACGGTATCTATACCTGCTGCAAAGCGGCCAGTTGGTGAAGGTGCCAAGTGTGGGATAACCATAAAGCAGTCTAACGTAATGAGCGGCAGACTGTTTTATTAAACTTGTATTAAAAATGACGATATTGTATAATAATGCATGAGATAACAGAAACTTTATAAGATATGTGAGGGAATCGTGTGAAAAAAATTGTTGCTTTTGTTTTTATGTCGGCTGTACTTTTGACTTGTCAAATAGCAATGGCGGCTGCGCCGTTGTATGCTGGTGGAGCAGAAAAAATGGCCACTAGGATGTATGATATATACAATAACTATGACCCCAATATCTGCCTGCGTAATTTTCAATCGTTGGGATTGAACAGCGATAGTGATAATCCCGGTGTTCAGTATCAAACGTATTTGGTAAGTTTTGGTACAACACGGGATTATGCAATCATTGCTATGTTCTGTGACAGAAATTCTGGGGCGGTGATGCGGGCGAAAGTCATGTGGAATCCGCTTAATAGTCATGCGGGCAGATATTCCCGTGATGCTATTGCCTTAACCGAAATGGCGATTGGCATTACGTCAGCGGAAAAGGATGCCTTGTGGGGAGATGCCCAGAATCATTCCAGAAATAATTATGCTCGCGGTGCCGCCTGGTGCCAGGCAATACAGGGGAATGTTTATATGCGGTTCCTGCAAAGCAGAGCAGATTCCATTGCGGTGACTTATTCAACCAGTGAACTTCGTTAAAAACAGGGTCGGCAGATTTGACTGCCGGCCCTGTTTTATTTGAGAAAGGATATTTTATTGCAGTACCGATGGGAGCCAGGTGCTAAGCTGCGGGACAAAGCAGAGCAAGAGAATTTCCAAAACCATGAGGATAGCGAAGGGGATTGCCCCCGCAATAATCTGCTGCATGCGGCTGTCGGGACTGATTCCCTTTATGACGAAGAGGTTCATGCCAATGGGCGGGGTAATCAAAGCCAGTTCCATGTTAATCAGCATGACGACGTTGAACCAGATGAGGTCAAAGCCAAGCTGTTTGACAATGGGGAAAAGCATGGGGAGGGTGATGAGGATAATGGACACCGTCTCTAATACACAGCCGAGCAATAATAGGACGACGTTGATACCGAGGAAGATTATCCAGCGGTTGATTTCGCTTTCAGTGACCAGGGCAATTAAAACCTGTGGGGCTTGTAGTGCCGTAAGGATGAAGCCGAACAACATGGCACCAATCATGATGGCGAAAATCATCGAGGTGGTCTTAACTGTTTCGATAAAGATATTTGGCAGGTCGCTAAAGGAAACAGTGCGATAGATGATAAAGGTGATAAAAAGGCTGTAAAGGGTGCCTACTGCAGCAGCTTCGGTGGGGGTGAAAAGGCCCGTGTAGATGCCGCCGACTACGAGGACAGGCAGCATTAATCCCCAGAAATTCTTGCCAAGGACTTGGAAGCGTTCAGTCCAACTGGCTGGCTGTTGGCGTTTCATATGACGGCAGCGGAATACCAGATAGAGGATAAACAGCAGTGTTAGCAAGGCGCCGGGGAGGATTCCAGAGAGAAAAAGTTTTCCTACGGATTCTCCAGTAATGGAGCCAAAAAGAATCATGGGAATGCTGGGGGGGAGCAAGATTCCCAAGGTGCCGCCGGCAGCAACTGCACCGAGGACTGTTGTGCGTTCGTAGCCGCGATGAAGCATTTCGGGAATAGCCATGGCACCTATCGTAACGGCTGTGGCAACACTAGACCCAGAGATAGCGGCAAAGATAGCACAGGCAAAAATAGTAGCGACTCCAAGGCCGCCGGGGAGATGACCAAGCCATTTGCTGCCCAGTTCGAAGAGTCCATTGCCAACTTTTCCCTGTAACAGAATGTGGCTCATGAGGATATAGAGCGGAACGGCCACTAGAACAAAGTCGTCCAGTGTTTTATAGGCAATGACCGGAATCTGCGTGAAAGATGCCGGCCCGCCGAGAAATAGCAGCATACCGAGAATACCGGCAAAAATCAAGGTAAAGGCGACAGGCATACCGGCGAATAACAACAGGAGGAGAAATAAGCTATAGAACAAGGCCATGGTCAGTGTACCCCCTTCGTATTCTTGTCCGTTATGTCTGGGATAGGTAATTTATCTGGAAGACCGAACAAGTCAAAGAGAAAGCGGCGGATAATTTCTAAGAGCAGCAAAGCTGACCCTAGTACCAGGGCGAATTGTGGGATAAATAAAGGGAAACGGAGAATGGAGGGAGAGAGTTTATGATAGAGAAACGATGCCGTTACCTGGTCCATGCTTTCGGTCATGAAAATCAGAAAGGTAAAGGTGGCAAGCAGGTTTAAACAAAGGTTGATGTTGCGGCTATTTTTTTTCGAAAATTTGCTGGCCAAAAGATCCACCTGAATATGTGCTCTTTGCCGATAGGTGATGGCAAGTCCGAGAAAGCCAGCTACAATGATGAAATAGGTGGAAATTTCGAGTACCCATTCGGTAGGTGCGTGAAAGAGGCCGCGCATGATTACTTCATAAACAATGATAAAGGCTGTAGCGAGAAGGAAAATGCCGGCAAGGATGGCGGCCGCTTGGGTAAGCTTTTCGAGAATTTGGTCAAAGGCTAAGAGGAATTGCTTCATAGTGATGCTCCTTTTTAATTATTGGCCGCAAGGCATTGGTTGACTAATTGTTGTCCCAAGTCGCCGGTGTTGCGGATGAAGTTTTCACGGACGGGCATGGTGGCTTCCTGCCAAAGGGGAATGTCTTCTGGAGGAATCGTATAGACATCCATGCCATGTTCCTGCAGGAGTTTCATGGCTTTTAAATCTTCTTCTTTCGTTTGTTGGTGAATTTCTTTACGCGTTTCCTCGGCGCATTCTTCGAGAAGCTGTTTCTGCTCTTCGGTCAGTTGTTCCCAGGCTGTGTTGTTCATCGCTAGGACAAATTCGCAAAAAGCATGGTTGGTCATCGTCAGATACTTGCCTACTTCGTAAATCTTTCGTTGGTACATGGCGGTGGTACCGGAGGTTTGCCCATCGATTGTGCCACGTTGCATGGCCATATAAACTTCGCCGGAACTCATGGTGACAGGTGAGGCACTCAAGGCCTTGATGGTTTCCGCAGGAATCTGTCCATAACCGCGAAGCTGCAGGCCTTGAAAGTCTTCGGGCTTTTTGAGTTGGCGGGAATTGTTGCAGAACTGTACATAGCCGTAATCCACCCAGATTAATGGATGGACACCTTTTCGTTCCATTTCAGTAGACAGCGTGTGTCCAAGGCTGCCATTCATAGCTTTGCCAACGGCTTCGTAACTGTTCAGCAGAAAGGGGACATCTAGTACGTTCAAAGAGGGAACTACCGTGGTCCACATGGCGGTAGAGTTTAAGCCCATATCCAATCCACCGGACATGATTGCATCATTCATGCTCTTGTCGGTATAAAGCTGTCCTGCGGGATAGGTAGTGATTTTGATGCTTCCCTGTGAGCGTTCGTTTACGCGCTGCGCGAATCGTTCCATTCCTTGGGAGAGGTAATGGTTAGCGGGCAGGTGATAGGCAAGTTTTAATTCAACGCATTTGCTCTGGGACCGCTGGTGTTCCCGGGCTAGTTTACCGAGACCGCAGCCGCTGAGGGTCAGGATGAAAAAACAGAGAAGTATGAGGATGAATGGAGTGGCGAGGGATTTTTTTGGCATAAAATGCGCCTCCTATGGACACAAGTGATGAATTGATGATACATAACATGATTATATATGTAAACTTGTAAAGAAAACATTGCAATATAGTGTATACCAATTGCAGGGAAAATGCAACCGGAAAAGAAATATTCTGACATTAGGAGGATATTTATGATTTGAAGCGAATAGCTTTGGGGAGTAGTGGAATAGGAGGGGATTTTGTGAATCTGGATTGGAATGCAAAAGATTACGGTAATGGCTTTTCCTTTGTACATGAATATGGTGAAGATGTTATGAGCTTGATTACTGTCCCCAAGGGAAGTTTGGCCGTTGATCTGGGCTGTGGCAATGGAGCTCTCACCGCTAAGCTGTCCCAAGCGGGGTTCCGGGTGCTGGGGATTGACGCGTCAGCCTCGATGTTGGAAGAAGCGAGAAAAAATCATCCGGAACTATCCTTTCTGGAAGCTGATGCAGTATCCTTTAAGCTGGAAGAACCGGCGGATGTAATCTTTTCCAATGCAGTATTTCACTGGATTGATGAAGATAAACAGTATTTGCTGCTGCGCAATGTTGCTGCCAATCTCCGCAAAGGCGGTCAGCTGGTGACCGAGTTTGGTGGTATTGGCTGTGGAGCAAAGGTTCACGGGATGCTGGCGCAAAAATTTGCGGAATACGGCTATAGTTACCAGCCCGTCCAATTTTTCCCCAGTATTGGGGAATATACGCCGCTAGTTGATCAAGCCGGCTTGCGCGTGGACTACGCAATCCTGTTTGACCGTCCGACGCCGCAGCCCAAGGGACGCAGTGTTGCTGATTGGATACGCATGTTCATTCAGCAGCCCTTTGATGGTATGGATGAGGAAATGAAGGCGCGCATTATCCAGGAAACCGAGGAAGCACTGGCGCCAGAACTCTGTCAGGATGGAAGCTGGACTATCGATTACGTCCGCATCCGCCTGCGGGCTGTGAAAATAGAAAACTGATTCAGGCACACCAAAAAGGCCGCAACGGTAAAAAGTTGCGGCCTTTATCACAAGGCGAAAAATCGCCATATATACTGGTGGAGATGAGGAGAATCGAACTCCTGTCCGAAAATACTGTTGCATAGATTTCTCCGAGCGCAGTTTGTGGTTAGATTTAAGAAATCGGCCATCCACAAACAAACGGCTTCATTCCGATCTCGATAAGAGTTCCCGTCAGCGCCTCCGAGAATTGGCACTGAGGTATCCCGCTGTTAGCCCCTTATCCGTCCTCGCGGGAGAAAGACAGACAGGGGTTAGCCTTAAGCGGCTAAAGCGTAATCTTCGTTAGCTTTTATATTTAATAAAAGTTTTCACCTTACTAACGGGTTGATGACCCCCCGGCTCGCTATCCATGGAACATATATCCCCGTCGAGACCATTACATCCCCACGATGAAATCTGCCCATTCAAGCAGTATTTAGTTGTGTTTATATATTATAGTAATAATAAGTGATAATGTCAAGAAAAAGAGCAGGAATAAGGCAAGTTTCGCTAGACAAGATGCGGGGAAAAGGCATATAATGGAGGGCGGGAAAAATAGCGGTGCTATAGTTCTCTTAACAGGAAAGGAAAGGCTGGTGAGGAAAATGGACGATCACCCTGGTACGACAGACCCTAAACGATGCAAGTTAAATACCGATGGGGAACGTGTGCCATTTTCCTGCCGGCTGTTTGTATAATTCCGGCAGCAGGATAATGCTCCCTTCCTCATGAAGAAAGGAGACATTCCGCCATGCTTCAGATTTATAAATCCATGGAGAGTGGCCCTTTGCAGGAGCTCACCTTGAAGACGCTGGAAAAAGGTGCCTGGATCAATATTGTTGACCCGACGCCCTATGAGCTGAAGGTAGTCAGCAATCTGACCGAGGTAGATTCGGATTTTTTGCGCTCTGCACTAGATGATGAAGAGCGCTCTCATACGGATATCGAAGACGATTCGGTCATGGTTTTGACCAATGTCGCAATTTGCCGCGGACAGGACAGCTACGATGTCTTGCCGTTGGCTATCATTGTCACCGAGGAATATATCATTACTGTATGTCTCGAGGAAACGCCGGTTATGGCTGAATTTAACGAGCGTACCGCGAAATTGTTCCGCACGTATAAAAAGACTAGATTCCTGTTTCAGATTCTCTATAAGTCAATGACCTTTTATCTGCGTTATTTGCGCCAGATTAGCAAGCTTTCCGATGAAATCGAGGAACAGCTTCGTCATGATATGAAAAATAGCGAAATCCTGCGCTTATTGGAGCTGCAGAAGGGCTTGACCTATTTTAATGCTGCTATCCGTTCCAATGGTGCGGTGCTCGATAAACTGATGCGCATGCGCAACAATCCGCAGCTTACGCCAATCCTCAAGGCCTATGATGAGGATGAAGACCTGCTGGAGGATGTTATTATCGAGAATAAGCAGGCCAAGGAAATGGTGGAGATGTACAGCAAGATTTTGGCCCGCATGGCGGATACCTTTACCTCCATTATCGCCAATAACCAGAACTTGGTCATGAAATTCCTGGCAGCCATGACGATTATCATCGCTATTCCGACGGTCGTGTCCAGTTTCTTTGGTATGAACGTACCGGTTCCCTTTGCCGATGATGGTCACGGCTTCTTCTATGTTATGATTATTGCCTTTGGCATCAGTGTTTCTGGTGCGTATGCTTTGTGGAAAAAAGATATGTTTTGAGAGGGAACTTCTTATGATGGTCGAGTCGCAACTGAAAGCCGGCGTCATCTTTGGCGATGCGGTGAATCAGGAATATGTTTATATGCCCGGCAGTGAGGTCGGGATGGCCCAGCCAATCTGTGTTTATGAGTCGGAAAGTGGGCGCGAGGATGTGACGATGCGCGAAGCGTTGCGCTTGGTGACGGTTCGCAGCCTCCGGCCTATCAAACATCCGATTCTAGGTGATAGTTCCTGCTGAATTTTATCATGAAAAAAACTTCCCGATTGGGAAGTTTTTTTCGTTGCGATTATTTTTTTAGAATAACCGTATCAACGTGTTCGCCGCTGACGGTATAGTCACGTATGGTCAGCTGGCTGTTGTTTGCGTCAAGTACGAGATAATTCTCTGGAGTGGGTTGATAGATAGCACTGCGGTCGTAGGTTTCATCAGCGGGAACATGATATTGTTCGTTACCGGACGGACCACTCATGATATATACTGGCCCTTGTTCGGCAGGCTTCAGGTTTTTGATATGGCCGCGGTTGCGATAGGTATGCATATGACCGGTCAACACCAGGTCGATGTGCAATTCATCGAAGACCTTCATGAAAGCATGGCCGACATCGCTGATTCCTCCAGCTTGCTTGGTGCCCTGCTGATATTCATCGTAGGCGAGGACATCTTTGTGCATGAGTACCACCTGCCACGTTTTTTTATGACTGCGCACATCTTGTTTGAGCCAGTCCAGCTGCTCTTGCAATAGGTCTGGTGCGAAGTCATTCAGTTCCAGCATCTGGGTATTCAGTACAATGAAGTGGATTGGGCCGTAATCATAAGAATAGTAATAGCCCTGATAGCGGCTGCTGCCATTTTGGGGCAGGGTAAAGGAGTCAAGATAGCGCTGCGGACGGCAGAATTTCCAATCAAGACTGTAGCATTCGTGATTTCCCATTACCGGCACAAAGAGATGTTTCTCAGGCATATCACCCATGGCCGTGAAGAAGCTATCCCAATGCCAGTTTAATTGGCCGTTATCCGTAAGGTCGCCAATATCCGTAAAGAAGTGAGCATCGGGATGACGCTGCCAAGCGTTGGTAAGGGTGCGCGTCCACACGGAGTAATCTTGGCCGCATTGGGAATCACAGAATATCAGTGCGGAAAAAGCTGCAACGGTGGCAGGGGCGGTGGTAAAGTGATGCCAACCCGTGGTCTGGCTTCCTGAAAGGATGCGGTATTCGTAATCAGCTGCTGGTGTAAGTCCCGTGAGTTTGGCCGTATAAAAGTAATTGGTAGCATTGTCCTCTGTGAGGATTTTGCAGCTGACAGCTTGTGTCTTTACGGGAATATAGGTGCTGCGGTATTCCAGACGGCATTCCGGCAGTTCTTCGGTAGTTTGCCACATGATGGTGCGGCTTTTTGCTGGATCGGCGGTAATGATTTGCCGGAGATATTTGATGGGGAGCGAGGTTTCGGCAGCAGCGGCAAGTGATGGGGCAAAATTGTCGAGCCCGAGAATTAAGAGCAGTTGTCCGCATCGCTTTAAAAATTTTCTTCGTGTGAGTTCCATGAGGCAAAGCCTCCTTTCTTATATTTCCTTGGCGGCTTTTTTCGCAGCGTTCCGTTCATACCACCAGGCACCAGCAATCAGCAGGATGGCAAAGATAATGACAACGACGAGGCGGGTAGGGTCTTCCTGATGGGTGATGGTATCGTGCCCGATGATGGCTTCGATTCCTGTGGAGGGAAATTTGCCAACAAAGGAAGCGATGACATAGTCGCGGAAACTCATGGCGGAAAGTGCGCCCAGCGCATTGAGCATGACCGATGGGAAATAAGGGACCATGCGGGCAATCAGCATAACGACGAAGCCACGGCTGCCGCTGTATTTGTCGATATTTGACAGGGTTTTATTCTTGTTGATGATTTTTTCGGCAGCATCGCGGAAGAAAAAGCGCATCAGGACAAAACTGAATGCGACGCCAAATGTTTCGGCGATGACCGAAAGGACAATTCCCCAGGCAATGCCAAAAATCAAGGTGTTGGCAGTAGAAAAGATGATGGCTGGCGGGAAGCCAAGGGCATTGACGAAAAGCGTTAAGAGGAAGCTGAATACTACCGCCCAAGAACCAAACGAGGCGATATAGCTGGCGGTTTCCTGTATGTCTCCGCGCGCCAAAAGGCCAAACATGTGTGGTAAAAAAGCGGGGTTGATAAGATGGATGATGGCAAAAAGCAGGAAAATAGCAACTGCAGCACCTGCTTTTACCATGCCCATCGAAAATCTGGCTTTCAAAAAAATACCTCCTGTTGCTATGTTTAAGTTCTATTATAGCATTAAAAGCGCGATTGTGAGCTGAAAATAAGCAGGGGAAACTGTTATTTTCAGGCTGGGTGTGATAGAATAAAATTGTTATATAATGGGAAAGGTGAAAGTTCATGACATTTCATGGGGAAAAGCAACAGGCTAAATGGCGGGATTTTGCCGCCGGTATTATCATGGGTATTTCGATGCTGCCGGTCTTTGTCTTGGTTCCGCTTATGCTTCGTGAGGTGGGAATGGACTTTGCTGGAGCCTATACTGCTGCCATATTAGCTGCTCTTTTGGGGACGTTAGTCATGGGGCTGGTGCACGTACCCTTGGCAGTTATGCCGTCAGTGGCGGTGAGCAGCTATCTGGTATATTTGACAGGTATATCGCAGGGGCTTTCCTGGCAGCAGTTATTAGGGGCAGGTTTTGTTGCCTCGGGAGTGGAACTGCTTTTTGCTTGTCTCCCTGTTAGCAGGTATTGCCGAGAGGCTGTTCCGCCTGTTATATGCCGTTTGATTCCCGGTGGGATTGGCGTCATGCTGATTACCATGGGGCTGATACAGTCCCGCATCCTTATTCGTTCGCCATGGAATGTTTCGATGTTAGGTAATTTTCAGGATCCTATGGCATACTTAGGTCTTATGGGAATTTTGCTCACTTTGGTTATGATGGCCATGCAGTTTCGTGGGGCATTGCTTTTCGGTTTTATGCTTACGACGGCTGTTTCCTTTGCAGAAGGATTTTGGGCATTGCCCGATGCACCTTTTATGCTTCCCGAGGGATTAGATAAAGTTGCCTGGCAGTTAAATCTGCTGCCGGGAAATGATTCGGAAGCGGCTAAACAGGCAGCGGCGGTCCTCACCTTGTTGGTGGTATGGGGCAGCATGAATTGGTCTGGTTTGCAGATCCTTCCCAGTGAATCGCAGAAGAAGGCAAAATCCTTGGCGGCGATATTCGCGGTGGGGGGCGTGTCTTCTTTGGGAGGCAGTATTCCCGTGTCCCTGTCGCCGTTATCGGCAGTGGGCAGCAGCTGTGGCGGCCGTGGCCTTTTGACTGTTTTAGGAACGTCACTGCTACTAGCAGCCGCATTGTTTTGTGAGCCGGTGCTTCGTTCGCTGGCGGATTTTCCGGTGATGGTAGTTCCTGTCTTAGTGGGAGCAGGAGTTATGCTGATTCAGCGGATGGTAAGCGGATTTTGCCATAATCCTGTCGAATGGAGACTGCCAGAGTTGGCAGCAGCTGTCAGTCTGCTGTTGGTTATGCCATTGTCAGGCAATATGGCCGCTGGCCTGGGCTGTGCAGTGATTGGCTATTGCCTGTTGCGTGGGGCAGCTGGCGAGGGGAAAAAGATTCCTCTGGCTTCATGGATATTGGCAGCGCTGTTTATCCTTTATTTTGTTTATGCAGCTCTATGAGCTTCATATAATGTAGAGAAGATAGTAAGAAGATTAAGGAGTGTACATTTCGTGAATTTTAATCGTTATCCGAAAATGATTGTTGCCGGGACGTTGGCTGGGGCCTTGGTTTTGTCCACCGCATCCTTTGGTGAGGCGCGGCATTCGAGCAGAACGGATCAGACAATGGTAACAACAACGCGTTCGGTTAATACGGGAAATAGCCGCACTGTGTCCCGCAATGCGCAGCAGCAGGCGTTCCAGGAACGCATTGATGCCATTTTGAAAGCGCACAAAAACGATGCAGAGGACGTAAACACATCTTCTGTCAGCGTGCCGACGACAGTTTCAGAATACGATGATTCCATTATTGGCACGCCGATGGCTAGCCAGCAGCAGTGTGTCGATTATTTGCTCAGCGTTAATCCGACCCCGAATATTTCGGTAACGCCGCAGGAGCTGGTATCCTACTATTATGAAGAAGGGGCCCGGGAAGGAATTCGTCCGGACGTGGCCTTTGCCCAGGCGCTGAAGGAGACAGGTTTCTTCCGCTATGGCGGTACGGTTACGCCGGACCAGAACAATTATTGTGGGCTTGGCACTACTAGCAGCCAGGTAAAGGGCGCTTATTTTGATTCAGCCCGGATGGGAGTGCGTGCTCAGATCCAGCACCTGCTGGCTTATGCTTCAACGCGCCAACCGTCGTTGACGGTGGTTGATCCGCGTTATATGCTGGTACGTTCTTCCTATGGATCCACTACGCTGGGCCATTGGGGAGATCTCGATGGCCGTTGGGCAGTACCGGGATATAGCTATGGTCAGAGTATTATGAGCATGTTCCGGGCAATGCTGACGAAGTAAATAATGATATAAACAAGTATATATACCAAGAAGGGAACTAAAGACGAAATGATTACAACCAACAATGTGAGCCTCCAGTTTGGCAAGCGTGTCCTGTATAAGGATGTCAACCTTAAATTTACGCCGGGAAATTGCTATGGTATTATCGGTGCAAATGGTGCTGGTAAATCGACTTTTTTGAAACTGCTGTCTGGTGAAATTGAGCCGACTGGTGGTCATATCGAGATTACGCCGGGGGAGCGTCTTTCGGTTCTGCAGCAGGATCATTATGCTTTTGATGAGTATCAAGTCCTGCGCACGGTTATCATGGGCAACAAGCGCCTCGTCCAGATTATGGATGAGAAGGATGCCCTTTACGCAAAACCGGATTTCAGTGAAGAAGACGGTATGAAGGCTTCGGAGCTTGAGGCAGAGTTTGCAGAACTCAACGGCTGGGATGCTGAATCCGAGGCGGCACGCCTTCTCAATGGTCTTGGCATTCCGGATGCTGAGCACGAGATGATGATGTCGGAGCTTACGGCTAAGGAAAAGGTTCGTGTCCTTCTGGCTCAGGCGCTTTTTGGCAATCCGGACATCCTCTTGCTGGACGAGCCGACTAACCATCTTGATGTTGAATCCATCAACTGGCTGGAGAACTTCCTGGCTGGCTTTGAAAATACGGTTATTGTCGTATCCCATGACCGTCATTTCCTCAATCAGGTCTGCACCCATATCTGTGATGTTGATTTTGGCGAAATCAAACTCTATACCGGTAACTATGATTTCTGGTATCAGTCCAGCCAGTTGGCGTTGCAGTTGCAGAAAGAGCAGAACAAGAAGGCTGAGGAGAAAATCAAAGAATTGCAGGCCTTTATTGCCCGCTTTGCGGCTAATGCGGCCAAATCCAAGCAGGCTACGAGCCGTAAAAAATTGCTAGATAAAATCCAAGTGGAGGATATCAAGCCATCTTCCCGCCGCTATCCGTACATCGCGTTTTCACCGGATCGTGAGGCTGGAGACCAGCTCCTGCAGGTAGATGGCCTTTGCAAGACGGTAGATGGCGAACAGGTATTGAAAAATGTCAGCTTTACGCTGAAAAAAGGCGATAAGGTTGCTTTTGTTGGTCCGAATACCATTGGCAAGACAATGTTGTTCAAGATTCTCATGGGTGAGGAAGAACCGGATGCCGGTACGTTTAAATGGGGCGTTACTACGACGCGGGCTTATCTGCCGGCAGATAACAGCAAGTATTTCGATGGGGTTGAACTGAGCCTAGTGGACTGGCTCCGCCAGTATTCCAAGGACCCGGATGAGACTTTCGTTCGCGGCTTCTTGGGACGTATGTTGTTTTCCGGTGAGGAAAGCCTTAAAAAGGCGTCCGTTCTCTCCGGTGGTGAGCGCGTACGCTGCATGCTTTCCCGCATGATGCTTTCGGGAGCTAACGTCTTGATCTTGGACGAGCCGACCAACCATCTTGACTTGGAGTCGATTACGGCGCTCAATAATGGTATGATCGCGTTCAATCACACGGCACTCTTTACGTCCCATGACCATGAGTTCGTTCAGACCATTGCCAACCGCATTATTGAAATCACGCCAGACGGTGTTGTAGACCGTGTTTCGACTTATGATGACTATCTTTCCAACGAGACGGTTAAGCAGCAGTTGGCAGAAAAGTATAAGAAATAATCACGGATTTATTCTTGAAGGAGTCTGGCACTATGCTTGGAGATTTCTTTCAAAATAAAATAGAAGATGCTGGAGCTACTGCCAGGCTGCGGGGCATGGTGGGTGTTTTGCGCAAACGAGATGTGGTTCGTGGTATGACGCCAATCAAGCTTCGTTTGGTATTGGAAGATTTGGGCCCGACCTTCGTAAAGTTAGGACAGGTCATGAGCATGCGTCCGGATTTTTTACCCCCGGAGTATTGTGATGAACTGATGAAACTGCAATCGTCGGCCAAGCCGCTGCCCTTTTCTGTTATTCTAGGGGTAATCGAACAGGAATACAGCCGGCGCTGGAACAAAGTCTTTTCCTATATCGATGAAGAAGCATTGGGGTCGGCCAGCATTGCGCAGGTTCATCGGGCGATTTTGACTACGGGAGAAAAAGTTGTCGTCAAGGTTCAACGGCCTGGTATCTACGATATCATGAATCAGGATATCGTCCTGCTAAAACGGGCGGCAACGCTGTTAAAGATTGTGAGCCATTCGCAGGATGTGGTTGACTTCAATATGGTGTTAGATGAGATGTGGACCATTGCCAAGCAGGAAATGGACTTTCTCATGGAAGCTGACCATATTGAAGAATTTCAGCACTTGAATCGTGATGTGGAGTATATAACCTGTCCGCACGTTTATCGGCAGCTGTCGACCCAGCATATTCTGGTGATGGAGTCGGTGGAGGGAATTCGCATCGATGACTTTGAACAGCTCAAAAGCCGTGGCTACGACATTGACCAATTGGGACATCGGTTGGGGGAGAACTACGTCAAGCAGATTATTGAAGACGGTTTTTTCCATGCTGACCCGCATCCGGGGAATATCTGGATACGAAATGGCCGGATTGTCTGGCTGGATTTGGGCATGGTCGGACGTCTTTCCGGTAGAGACCGGGCGGCAATCCGAAAAGCGGTATTTGCTTTGACAAGTCACGATACCTTTGAGATGAAGGCGGCGGTTCTTTCCTTAGGTGTGGTTCGAGGGAAAATCAATCACACAGCCCTTTATCAGGACCTTGATGCAATGCTATCTCAATATGGTTCCTTGGATTTCAGTGATTTGCAGATGGGGGTATTGACCCGTCAAATCATGAATCTCATGCGGGTTCACCATATTGGCTGCCCCCAGGGGCTGTCGATGTTTGCCCGCGGTGTGTTAACCGTAGAGGGCGTTATGCGGATGTGCTGCCCGAAAGTCAGCTTTGTGGAAATTTTTGCCAAAAGTCTGGCTTTGGATTATAAGAAGCACTTCCATTGGCGGGATGAGCTGGATAAGGCGAAAAGGGAGGGATTTCTCCTGCTTCGCAAGTCGGCTCAGCTTCCAGAACAGATTTCGGATATTTTGAAGATGACCATGAGTGGTCAGACGAAAGTAAATCTGGATCTTACAGGCTCAGAAGAGCCCTTGCGCAAAGTTGACCAGATGATTAATAAACTTATTTTAGCCCTGCTGGTAGCCGCGTTGCTTTTAGGGTCCAGTACGATTTGCACAACGCAGATGACTCCCAAAATCATGGAGATTCCACTGCTTGGTTTTGTAGGATATTTGATAGCGTTCATACTCAGTATGCGTATAATATGGGAAATTCATAAAGGCCGTTAAGGAGGAGAAATACCATGAGAGGCATTCGTGGTGCGATCACCGTTGGTGAAAACAAAAAAGAAGAAATATGGCAGGCTGCCAGAATTTTACTGTCGCAGATTTTGCGTCGTAACAAAGTGCAGGCAGAGGACATTGGAGCAGTTATTTTTTCTGCTACGGACGACCTTACGGCCGCATTTCCTTCTACGGGAGCCCGCCAACTTCCGGGCTTTGATTTGGTTCCGTTATTTGATACGCGCCAGTGTGCGATTGATGAATCGATGGACCATTGCATCCGCGTTTTGTTATTGGTAGATACCGAGCGCAAGCAGTCAGAAATTCAGCATGTCTATATGGGACGTGCCCAGGAATTGCGCCCCGATTTGCGCAATTTCTGACATTTTAGCCGGCAATTGTCAAACAATGAAACTGTATATAATCGTTTCTTACGACGCGATAAAAGAAATTTATGAAAATACGCAAGAATACTGTACATTTACCAAGGAATCTAGTAGAATGAAGTTTGTGATATAATAAAATCTTTCATAGGATAAGGAGAGATATACCTTGAGTAACATCGATACGACTTGTGTTAATGCCATTCGTGTTTTGGCAGCAGATGCAATCCAGAAGGCTAATTCTGGTCATCCGGGCTTGCCTCTTGGCAGTGCAGCTATGGCTTATGAGCTGTGGGCTAAACATATGAAGCATAACGGCAAGAACCCGAAATGGGCGAACCGCGATCGTTTTGTACTTTCGGGCGGCCATGGTTCCTCGCTGCTGTATTCCCTGCTTCACTTCTTTGGCTATGGCCTGACGCTGGATGATATGAAGCAGTTCCGTCAGGATGGGTCGCTGACGCCGGGACATCCTGAGTATGGTCATACGGTGGGTGTTGAAGCTACGACTGGCCCGCTGGGCGCTGGTATGGGTATGGCTGTTGGTATGGCAATGGCTGAGGCACATCTGGCTGCTGAATTTAATCGTCCGGGCTATGAAGTCGTTGACCATTATACCTTCGCATTGGGCGGCGATGGTTGCATGATGGAAGGTATTTCCTCCGAGGCTTTCTCTCTGGCTGGTACGCTGGGGCTGTCCAAACTGATTGTCCTCTACGATTCCAACAAGATTTCCATCGAAGGTGATACGGATATTGCATTCACGGAGAATGTCCAGGCTCGTATGGCTTCCTTCGGCTTCCAGACGATTACGGTTGAAGATGGCAATGACCTTGAGGCTATTGGCAAGGCTATTGAAGCTGCTAAGGCAGATAAAGAGCATCCGTCCTTCATCACGGTCAAGACGCAGATTGGTTACGGTTGCCCGGCTAAACAGGGCAAGGCTAGTGCTCATGGCGAACCGCTGGGTGAAGAGAATGTAAAAGCCCTTAAGGAGAATCTTGGCTGGCCGGAACCGGAGAAGACCTTCAACATTCCGCAGGAGGTTTATGCACATTACGAAGAACTCGCTGCCCAGGGTGCAGCTGAGGAGGAGAAATGGAATAAGCTCTTTGCTGAGTATTGCGAGAAATTCCCGGAAGAAAAAGCTCGTTGGGAGAAATTCCATGCTCCGGTTGATGCAGAGCAGCTGATGAATGACGAAGCATTCTGGGCTTATGAAGATAAAGCACAGGCAACGCGCAACCTTTCCGGTGTTATGATCAATCGCATCAAGGATATGGTTCCGCAGCTCATCGGTGGTAGTGCTGACTTGGCACCGTCCAACAAGACGATGATGAATGGCGAGAGCGATTTCAGCAAGGATAACTATGCTGGCCGCAACCTGCATTTTGGTATCCGTGAGCTGGCTATGGCTGCTATGGCTAACGGCATTACGCTTCATGGCGGACTTCGTACGTATGTCGCTACGTTCTTCGTATTCAGTGATTATACGAAGCCGATGATGCGTCTGGCTTCGCTTATGAATATTCCGGTTACTTATGTACTGACGCATGACAGCATTGGCGTTGGCGAAGATGGTCCGACGCATGAACCGATTGAACAGCTGGCAATGCTTCGTGCTATGCCGAACCTCAACGTATTCCGTCCGGCTGATGCAACGGAAACGGCAGCGGGCTGGTATTTGGCTATTACGGCTGATAAGACGCCGACGGCGCTGGTACTTACCCGTCAGAACCTGCCGCAGCTGGCTGGTTCCAGCAAAGAGGCACTCAAGGGTGCTTATGTCGTATCCGAGGCGAAGGATGCTGCCAACATGGATGGTATCCTGATGGCTTCGGGTTCTGAAGTTTCGCTGGCTGTTGATGCCCAGGCAGAACTTGCTAAAGAAGGGCTGGATGTCCGCGTCGTTTCGATGCCGTGCCTGGATCTCTTTGAGCAGCAGAGCGATGCTTATAAGGCAAGCGTCCTGCCGAAGAATGTTCGTGCTCGTGTATCGGTTGAGGCACTTTCGGACTTTGGCTGGGGCAAATATGTAGGCCTCGATGGTGCATCGATTTGCATGGAAGGCTTTGGCGCTTCTGCTCCGGGACCATTGCTCTTCAAGAAATTTGGTTTCACGGTTGAGCATGTTGTTGAAGTTGCCAAGAAGGTTATTTCGGATAACAAATAATTTATTATAATTTTAGCAACCCCGGTTGAGATGAAAAATCCATCTCAACCGGGGTTTTGTATATGAATCACGGACATTTTCTGGAATAAAAAAATTTTTTTAGCATTACGATACGCTAGGTGACGTGTGCACATGAATCTTTATAAATAAAGTGTTGACAAGCATTTTGGCGGGTGCTAATATATAGAAGTGCCTGATTTGAGCGCATGATTTAGTGATACAGGGGAGTGAAAACAATGACACTGGATACACTGAAAAGTGCCAATCGGGTGATTGGTATCAAACAGGCTACCAAAGCTGTGAAACGTGGAAATGTCCAGACGGTTTATGTTGCGGATGACGCAGATAGCCGGGTTATCGAGCCGCTGAAAGTGCTCTGCCAGGAAAGTGAAATCCCGGTAGGCCATGCGGAGACGATGAAGATCCTGGGCCAGGCGTGTGGCATCGAAGTCGGTGCTGCAGCAGTGGCAGTCCTGAAGTAAGGTTCTAGTATATTTGTTAAAAACTTCAAAGCTTGCTTTGGAGTTTTAATAAATAATAAATTCTCAATATGAAGGAAGGAGGTGCATGTATGCCTACTATCAACCAGTTAGTTCGTAAGAGCAGAAAGAGCATGCAGGAGAAGTCCAAAGCACCAGCACTCAAGAATTGCCCGCAGAAACGTGGCGTTTGCACGCGTGTATACACGTCTACGCCGAAGAAACCGAACTCGGCACTGCGTAAGGTAGCTCGTGTTCGTTTGACGAACAGCATCGAGGTTACCGCATACATCCCGGGCATTGGTCATAATCTTCAGGAGCATAGTGTTGTTCTGATCCGCGGCGGTCGTGTTAAGGACCTGCCAGGTGTTCGTTACCACATCATTCGTGGTTCTCTCGATACTGCCGGTGTGCAGGATCGTGGTCAGGGCCGTTCGAAGTACGGTGCGAAACGCGCGAAAAAGAAATAATACAGCTTCGTAAATGAAGACTATGATAAGGAGGTAAATCAATGCCAAGAAAAGGTTCCGTACCTAAGCGTGACGTACTGCCGGATCCGGTGTACCACAGCAAAACGGTTACGAAATTCATCAACAAAGTAATGCTTTCTGGTAAGAAGAGCGTTGCTGAACGCGTTGTATATGATGCGTTCGAAACGATCCGTGCTAAAACGGGCAAGGATCCACTGGAAGTTTTTGAGACTGCTCTCAAAAATGTTATGCCGGTCCTCGAGGTACGCGCACGCCGCGTTGGTGGTGCTAACTACCAGGTTCCGGTTGAGGTTCGTCCGGACCGTCGTATGACGCTCGGCATTCGCTGGATCGTCAACTATGCACGTCTCCGCGGTGAAAAAACCATGGATGAGCGCCTCTCGGGCGAGCTCATGGATGCCGCAAACAACACGGGCGCAGCTATTAAAAAGAAAGAAGATACGCACAAGATGGCAGAGGCCAACAAGGCTTTCGCTCACTATCGTTGGTAATCCTTTCTTATAATTATTAAGGAGCGATATTAAAAGTGGCAAGAGAGTATTCCCTTGAAAAAACTCGTAATATCGGTATCATGGCTCACATCGATGCCGGTAAAACGACTACTACTGAGCGTATCCTCTTCTACACGGGTGTAAACCACAAAATCGGTGAGGTTCATGAAGGCGCTGCTACCATGGACTGGATGGTTCAGGAGCAGGAACGTGGTATCACGATTACGTCTGCTGCAACGACCTGTCACTGGAAAGATCATCGTATCAACATTATTGATACGCCGGGTCACGTGGATTTCACGGTAGAGGTTGAGCGTTCCTTGCGTGTCCTTGATGGCACGGTTGCAGTTCTGACTGCACGTGGTGGCGTTGAGCCGCAGACTGAGACCGTATGGCGTCAGGCTGAGCGCTATCATGTTCCGCGCATGGCGTATGTCAACAAAATGGACATCACCGGCGCAAACTTCTTCAACGTTATCGATATGATGCATGAACGTCTGCAGGCTAACGCTGTAGCAATTCAGCTGCCAATCGGTGCTGAAGATACGTTCGAAGGCATCATCGACCTGGTCAAGATGGAAGCAATCGTATATGAGGATGACCTCGGTAAGGTCGCTGATGAGGTTGCTATCCCGGACGACATGAAGGATCAGGCTGATGAGTATCGTGAAAAGCTCCTTGAAGCACTTTCCGAACTCGATGACGAATTCATGGAGAAATACCTCGGTGGCGAAGAGATTTCGGAAGAAGAGATCAAAAAGGTTATCCGTAAGGGCACCCTCGCTGGTGAACTGGTTCCGGTAACCTGCGGTACTTCTTACCGTAACAAGGGCGTTCAGCCGTTGCTCGATGCTATCGTTGATTATATGCCGGCTCCGACGGATATCCCGCCGATCGCTGGTGTAAATCCGGATACTGGTGCAGAAGACCATCGCCCGTCTAGCGACAGCGAGCCGTTCTCCGCACTGGCATTCAAAATCATGACTGACCCGTATGTCGGTAAACTGGCATTCTTCCGTGTATACTCCGGTGTACTCGATGCTGGTTCCTACGTATTCAACTCGACGAAGGGTAAGAAAGAGCGTATTGGCCGTATCCTCCAGATGCATGCCAACAACCGTAAGGAAATCGATAAGGTTTACTCCGGTGACATCGCTGCTGCTGTCGGTCTGAAAGACACGACGACGGGCGACACGCTCTGCGACGAGAACGCACCGATTATCCTCGAGTCCATGGAGTTCCCGGATCCGGTTATCTCCGTTGCTGTTGAACCGGCAACGAAGAACGACCAGGAGAAGATGGGCGTTGCTCTCCAGAAACTCGCTGAAGAGGATCCGACGTTCCGCGTTCGTACGGATCAGGAAACTGGCCAGACGATCATCTCTGGTATGGGTGAGCTTCATCTTCAGATTATCGTTGACCGTATGCTCCGCGAGTTCCATGTTGACTGCAAAGTCGGTGAGCCGCAGGTTGCATATCGTGAGACGATCCGCAACACGGTTAAGGCTGAAGGTAAGTTCGTTCGTCAGTCCGGTGGTCATGGTCAGTATGGTCATTGCTGGCTCGAACTCATTCCGCAGGAGCCGGGCGAAGGCTTCAGCTTCGAAAACAAGGTCGTTGGTGGTGCTATTCCGAAGGAATTCATCAACCCGATCGAAGCCGGCGTAAAGCAGGCTATGGAAGCTGGTGTTGTCGCTGGTTATCCGATGGTCGACATCAAGGCTATCGTATTCGATGGTTCTTACCATGAGGTCGACTCCTCTGAGGCAGCATTTAAGGTTGCTGGTTCCATGGCATTCAAGAACGGTTGCGAAAAGGCTAACCCGGTTCTCCTTGAGCCGTATGTTAAAGTCGAAGTTGTCGTTCCGGAAGAGTACATGGGCGATGTAATCGGTGACTTGAACTCTCGCCGTGGCCGTATCGATGGTATGGAAGCGCGCAATGGTGCTCAGGTCATCAACGGATTTGTTCCGCTTTCCGAAATGTTCGGTTATTCGACGGATCTCCGTTCCAAAACTCAGGGCCGAGGGAACTACAGCATGGAAGTAGCTTACTATGATGAAGTTCCTAAAAATATAGCCGAAAAGGTTATTGCTAAAAACAAAGGCGAATAAGGGAGGAAAATTTTACAATGGCTAAAGAAAAGTTTGAAAGAACTAAACCGCATGTTAACATCGGCACCATTGGTCACGTTGACCATGGCAAGACGACGCTGACGGCTGCTATCACGAAAGTTCTGTCCGAGACGGAAGGCTGCAAGGCTGCATTCGAGGACTACGCTGATATCGATAAGGCTCCGGAAGAGCGTGAGCGCGGTATCACCATCAACACGGCACACGTTGAGTATGAGACGGAAAAACGTCACTATGCACACGTTGACTGCCCGGGCCATGCTGACTATGTCAAGAACATGATCACTGGTGCTGCTCAGATGGATGGTGCTATCCTGGTTGTTTCCGCTGCTGATGGCCCGATGCCGCAGACTCGTGAGCACATCCTGCTCGCTCGTCAGGTCGGTGTTCCGGCAATCGTTGTCTTCCTGAACAAAGTTGACCAGGTTGACGATGAAGAGCTCCTCGAGCTCGTTGAGATGGAAGTTCGTGAGCTGCTCTCCAGCTACGATTTCCCGGGCGATGACATCCCTGTTGTTGCAGGTTCCGCTCTGAAAGCTCTCGAAGGCGATGCTGACATGAAAGCTAAGATCGTTGAGCTCATGAACGCTGT
>NZ_JAILKR010000120.1 GCF_024693525.1 Selenomonas sp.
CCAAGCGAAGCGCGTTTAACTGTTTTCCAACTCTTAATTAAAAGGCAAAAATTTCTTGTAGCGGGTTGTCACCGGTGAAGCGTTGGTACTGGGGCCCCCGCCGCCGGCGACTTACCTCGAACACGAACTGGGTACTACTCCAATTTCACGCTTTTTTAGCGGATATGGGCTTCAGCGGCCTGCTGACGCAGACGGGCGATACGCTCAGCGGTTTCCGGATGCGTGCTGAACAAGTTGGCAATGGCTTTGCCAGACCCTTTCAGCGGGTTGACGATATACATATGAGCCGTAGCTGGCTGTGCCTGTGACATTGGCTGAGCATGCGTTGCATAATACTCGATTTTCTCCAGGGCATCAGCCAAATAATTCGGATTGCCGCAAATTTCACCGCCATCATGGTCGGCCTCATACTCACGCGAACGGCTGATGGCCATCTGAATCAGCATAGCGGCAATCGGCGCCAGAATAACCATTGCCAAAGCGGCAATCGGGTTGCCGCCATCCTCGTCATCCGAGTTGCCAAAAAAGGCCAGGAACTGTGCCGAATAGGTGATAACCGTTGCCATCATAGCGGCAATCGTTCCCGTCAGAATATCGCGATTCTTCACATGGGAGAGCTCATGGGCCAAGACGCCAGAGAGCTCATTGTAGTCCAGCACATTCATTATTCCCGTGGTAACAGCCACGGCTGCATGGTCCGGATTGCGGCCCGTGGCAAAAGCATTTGGCACATCGCTGTTGATGATGCACACCTTCGGCATGGGGAGGTTGGCATTAGCGGCCAGTTTCTCCACCAGCTGGAAAAGCTGCGGAGCATCTTCCCGGGAGATTTCCTGTGCACCGGCGGATTTTAAGGCCATCGTATCGCTGAACCAGTACATGAACATATCCATACCCAGCGACAGGATCAGCATTGCCATAAGACCAGCTTTGCCGCCAATCAGGCCGCCCACAAACATCATCAGGGCTGCCAGCAGAACCATTAGTAAAAGAGTCTTGAGATTATTCATGATTGATTCCCTCCTTATTGTGATGATTGATATACCAGCCAATCGCTAAAACGGCTGCCACAAAAATAATTTTCATATACAGGGCGTAGGGGAGGAGAAGGGCACCAACTGCCTTATCCGCTACCATGAGTTCCGCCGCCGTGTACCCCAGGATTGCTGCACCAGCATAAATAAGGGCCGGCACTTTAAGCATGATCATCAAAAATACCTGCGCGCCGAAAAGCACAATGGGGATGGAAATCAGCAGCCCGCATATAATCAGGCTCCATTTTCCTTCCGGCACGGTATTGGCCACACCAGCCAGGGATAAGATATTGTCGATGCTCATGATGAAATCGGCAATCAGAATCGTCCGCACCGCCGCTCCAAAGGTCGTAGGCTGGCTGGAACCATCACCTTTATCTTCCCGATGATCCGTAACCAGCTTCACGGCGATGTATAGCAGCGCCGCACCGCCGATTGCCTCAATATAGGGCATAGCCAAAATCCCCGTAGCAAACAAGGTGCAGACAATGCGGATAAATACCGCACCAAAACCACCGATCAGGATAGCTTTGCGCCGGTTATGATGCGGCAGATTCTTGCACGCCAAGGCGATAAGAATCGCATTGTCTCCCGACAACAGCAAGTCCAAGAGCAAGATTCCCGAAAAAGCTGCCAGCCATTCCGGCGAAAACATACCAGTAAATAAATTTTCCATTTTTCTTATCACTTCTTCTTTCTGTACAAAAAAGACCTTGACCTATATACAGTCGTAGTATGACTTTATATAAGATCAAGGTCTCGCTTACTAACGGTTAGCCGGCCGTACCGGGATGCTCCAGCATCCGTATTGACGATATCAGGCCGTTCAGCTACTCCCCTTGTGGGGTATAGAGTTGATTAACTATGGTTATAATATATCATAGCCGTTTCCACATTGCAAGCAAAAAATGTCAAAAAGTCAGCTAAAAATCTGCTTAAATATCCAGATTACGGACGAGTTTTGCATTTTCCTCGATAAACTGGCGACGCGGTTCTACCTTGTCGCCCATGAGGATCGTAAACAGCTCATCGGCCTCTTCCGCATCTTCCATATCCACCCGCAGCATCGTACGCGTCTCCGGGTCCATAGTAGTCTCCCAGAGCTGTTCCGGATTCATCTCGCCCAGACCTTTGTAGCGCTGGACGGTAACGCCATCGCGGCCGACTTCATCGAGCTTCTTGGCCAATTCTTCATCGCTGTAGGTATACCAGTGTTTCTTCGCCTTACGGATCTGGTAAAGCGGCGGCTGGGCAATAAATACATGCCCATGCTCAATCAGCGGTTTCATATAGCGATAGAGGAAGGTGAGGAGCAGGGTGCGGATATGGGCACCATCCACATCGGCATCGGTCATGATGATAATCTTGCCATAGCGGCGTTTTGCCAAATCGAAATCCTCGCTAATGCCCGTACCAAAGGCCGTTATCATCGTGCGAATTTCCGCATTGGCAAAAATCTTATCCAGACGTGCCTTTTCCACGTTGAGGATTTTACCGCGCAGCGGCAGGATAGCCTGGAACCGGCGGTCACGGCCCTGTTTAGCCGAGCCGCCTGCCGAATCACCCTCGACCAGGTAAATTTCGGCCTGCTCCGGGTCTTTGACCGAGCAGTCTGCCAGTTTCCCCGGCAGGCTGGAGACTTCCAGCGCATTCTTGCGGCGAGTGAGCTCACGGGCCTTGCGGGCAGCTTCCCGGGCCCGGGCGGCCATGATAGCCTTCTCAATGAATTTCTTCGTGATGACCGGATTCTCCTCGAAGTATTCCGACAGCCCTTCACTCACGATGCTGTCCACAATACCACGAACCTCGCTGTTGCCCAATTTCGTCTTGGTCTGGCCCTCGAACTGCGGCTCACGGATCTTGAGGCTGATGACACAAGTCAGGCCCTCGCGGACATCGTCGCCGGAGAGGTTTCCATCTTTATCTTTGAGGATGCCCTGTTTGCGAGCAAAGTCATTAGCTGCGCGGGTAAGTGCCAGCTTGAAACCTGCCAGATGAGTACCGCCTTCCTCCGTGTTGATATTGTTTACGAAGGAGTAGATATTCTCCTGATAGCTGTCGTTGTACTGCAGGGCAACTTCTACCACCGTATCATCCTTTACGCCGTTGAAATAAATCGGCTGCGGATTGATTTTCTCCTTTTTGCGGTTCAGATGCTCTACGAAGGAGCTGATGCCGCCCTCGAAATGGAAGGTCTCACTGCGGACTTCTTCGCCGCGCTCGTCATGAAGGGCAATAGTGATGCCATGATTGAGGAACGCCAGCTCCCGCAGGCGGTGGCGCAGCGTCTCATAGCTGTAGGTGGTGACGGAGAAAATCTCCGGGTCCGGTACAAAATGGACGCGGGTTCCCGTAGTTTCCGTCTCGCCCGTAACCGTCAGCGGATGCTGGGTAACGCCACGCTTGAAGGAAATCTCATGGATTTTGCCATCGCGTTTTACCTGGACATCCATCGAAGTCGAAAGGGCATTTACGACCGAAACGCCAACACCGTGCAGGCCGCCCGATACCTTATAGCCGTCGCCGCCGAACTTACCGCCGGCATGGAGAACCGTCAAAACGACCTCAACCGCTGGCATACCGCTTTCATGCATATCCACCGGGATACCACGGCCGTTATCGACAACCGTGATGCTGTTGTCCTTGTTGATGGTTACATCGATCTTGTCACAGTAACCAGCCAGGGCCTCGTCAATGGAGTTATCTACGACCTCGTAGACCAGATGATGAAGACCGCGCTCCGACGTGCTGCCGATATACATGCCCGGACGCATGCGGACAGCCTCCAGTCCCTCGAGAATCTGAATCTGGTCAGCACCATAATCCGCTTCAACCGCCGTTACCTCCGCACTGCTTTCGTCCGTATGGATTTCGACACCGGTGATATCGAGGTCTTTATCCGCAAATTCATCTATCGGCGCCTGCACCTCATTAGGGGTCAAGTCAATTATTTTCGTTTCCTTGTCATTTGCCATGAAATTCTTACGCTCCCATCATTCCGTAACCAAACTTGTTTCCGTTGTTTTCTTCGTTGAATCCACTGCATCTATCGTCGTAAACGCCAGCTCTGAACGCCGCTTCAAGGTAAGGGGCGATATCACTGACAGGTATATTTTATCTTCGGTCAAAACCAGGGCCTTTATGGACTCATGCTCGTCCTCAGGGCCCAATTCCAGCGTATTTACCACCAGTCCAGCTTCTCTTTTGGCCGCCAGCAGATCTTTTCCCGGTCCATTCTGAAAGAGGGAAAAATCCTGAATTGCTATGACGTCTTTGGTGCGAACCGACACGCCATTTCCTAAATGTAAAAACATCAGTGTTCACCTCTGACTTTCTTGCCCAGCTTGATGACTGAGTAACGCTTTGGTGCCTTATAATCCTTGGGTCGATGAAGGTTGAACCGCAGTCGGTAAATGGTCCTTATGATTTCATCCTCCGTCAGCTGTTCCGGCGGCAGACAGCGGTAAAGCATGACCAGGTTCTTTGCCTTGATACTCTCAGTATCCGACACATCTACCTCCATTGCCAGCTGCTGTACCATCGAGGCCCGCTGCTCATTCAAAAGTTTGGGTGTGCATTCCGGAACATACTCCCGCACTTCCTTGCAGCGGGCCCAGGGGATATCCCGCAGGACTTGACGGACTCTTGCCGCTAAAGCTTCCCGCTGGTTGCGCGCACATACCGGACAGCGCTGTTCTTCTTTCGGGCACAGCGTACCGCAGTCTACACAGGGATGCCAGTCCTTCGTGGCCCGAAGCTTTTCCATCTGCATATGCTTGCGGAAAAGCTCTCTGGCCTTGGCGACAATATCCGCATCCATCCCTTCCTTGCCGATTTGCTCGGAGGCCTGCATTTCCTCAGCGGTGAGCAGCACCTGCTGGCGATTTTTGCCCCAGTTGTACTCCCGCTTCGTATGGGCGATGCGGATTTCGTCAATCCCATCGGTATCAGGGTGCTCCCAGCGGCGGCTGAAGGCAATCCCAGCAATCATCTTCTGGCCAGCGTAATTGTTGACCAGCTGGGTGATTTGCTCCTGCATCATCACCAAATTGTTGCGCAGAGACGGATTTCCACAGTAAAGATACAGGATTTCCTTGCGGATTCCCTGGGGCTCCGTATGCTTGGCATTAAAGGAACCGACAATATCCTCCCAGTGCCAGAGCACCCAATGCATGAAAAATTTCTTTTCAAAGACCGCTCCTTTGGTGTGAACCCAGCGGGGGATGACGGATTTTACTTTTTCCAGTCCTGGTGTGCGCTTTGCCATTCTATTACCTCGTAATCTGGCCCGCCTTAACGTAAAAATAAGTACCAATACGCTCCTGCGGGAAATACGCTGCATCCGTGGCAGTAATCATCGTCTGAATCCGCTCCCGGCGAATATACGCCATCAATTGCTGGCGCCGGGAAGCATCCAGCTCACTCATGACATCATCTAGCAGCAGGATTGGGTATTCACCTGTTTCGGAACGCAGAAATTCCAGCTCCGACAATTTCAAGGACAACACGCCAGTGCGCTGCTGTCCTTGGGAACCGAAATTCCGCAGATTGATGCCGTTGACCGTGAGCACGATGTCATCATGATGGGGCCCCCGGGTCGTTGAACCGCGCAGGATGTCCGCCTCACGATGAGAAGCCAGCTCTTTATTATACCATGAAGCGAGGTCGTTTGTCATATCCCCCTCTTCCATGCCGTGAATCTCATAGGCAATCGACAGATTCTCCCGGTTGTCCGATATGCGGCGCTGCATGAGGTTAGCCAGCATATTGAGTTTCTTTACGGCCTCCTGACGCTTTTTCGTGATTTTGACAGCACTTTCGATGAGCTGGGGGTCCCAGAGGTCCAGCATTTCCGCCGAAGCCTTCCGTTCCCGAATGCGTTTTAACAGGGTATTGCGCTGGGTAACGATGCGGTTGTACTGCTGAAGCTCATGATAGTAGGCAGGACTTGCCTGGGAAATCTCACCGTCTAAAAAACGCCGGCGTCCAGCCGGCGCTCCTTTTATCAAAAATAAATCTTCGGGAGAAAATAGAACGGTATTGATACTGCCGATTAATTCCTTAGGACGGATGGGATGTTCATTGAGGAGAATCCGACGCCGTTTTTCCCGGCTAAACTGAAATTCCAAATGATTTCCCACCCCCAGGCGGTCGAAATCCAACTGAACCGATGCCGTAGGCTCCTCCCAGCGTATCAAATCCGTATCGCTGTGGGTGCGGTGGGAATGGCCCAAGGAGGCATAGTAAACCGCCTCGAGGATATTCGTCTTTCCCTGAGCATTCTGGCCCAAAAAGACATTGATATTCGGGTCAAAGTCCAGCTGTATCTCGGAATAGTTCCGATAATTTCTCAGTAAAATAGAACGTACATACATTCTCTTATAATCTCCTGTCAGCCCAGGCGGCCTGACGTTACTCCTTGGTTACTCGCCAGGCGCCCATGCCTTCGATTTCCACTACATCCCCAGGATGCAGTTTGCGGCGGCGGGCACTTTCCGTCTCGCCGTTGCGCTTGATGCGGCGCTCTTCGATGAGCATCTTGACTTCGCCGCCAGATTGCAGCACACCAGCCCATTTCAAGAACTGGTCGAGCTGGATTTCTTCGGTTTCGATTGCGATATCCTCAATCTGCATGTGGACAACCTCCTTAGTGAGCCGTGCGAACCGGCGTAACGATGTAGATAAACTCCTCATCATCCGCTTCGCGGACAGCCGCCGGGGAAAGGGGCTGATTGAGTTTAATCTGGCAGGTATCGCTATCGATATTCTTCATGACATCCATGATGTACTGGGCATTGAAGGCAATGGTCAGCTCCGGCCCTTCAATGGAAGCGGCCACCGACTCTTCAGCATTACCGATATCCGGGTTGTTCGAGGTAATGTGAACCTGATTGTTGGCAAATTCCAATTTGATGATGTTGTAATCACCAGCCCGGGAAATTAGCGAAACGCGGTCAACGGCCGAGCTGAATTCCCGCGCATCGAGGGTGACCACCGTAGCAAACTCCGGCGGAATAACCCGGTGATAATCTGGGAAAGCACCTTCAATTAGACGGGAAGTCATGTAGAGGTTCTCAAAGGCGAAGCTAATCTGGTTATAGGTGCAGGTAACCGTCACATCCGTGGGAATTTCCGAGGTCATATTGTGGAGAAGTTCCTGCAAAATGCGGGACGGAATAATGATTTTGATGTTGCCGATGCTTTCATCAAAGGTCTCGAATTTGACGGCGAGACGATGGGTGTTGGTAGCTGCCATGGTGACTTTCGTGTCGGCTACTTCCAAATAGCAGCCCGTAAATACGGGGCGGGACTCGTCGTTGGAGCAGGCAAATACCGTCTTCTTAACCAAAGAACGCAAAACGTTATCCTTGATCTTGAACTGAAGGTTGCCTTCCATCGGTTTGATGGTGGGGAACTCGGAAGCGTTCATGCTAAGAAGGGTAAAGTTTGCCTGATTCGACTGGATGTGGACAATCTTCTCTTCGCGATTAAAGGAAAGAGAGACACTATCCCCAGGCAGTTTGCGGATAACTTCTTGGAAATAACGTCCAGAAATGGCGATTTGGCCTGGTTCTTCAATTTCAGCTGGAATACGGCAGACCATGCCGATTTCATAATTTGTTGCCTGAAGCTCTAAGATTCCAGCTTCTGCCTTGAGGTAAATACCGGAAAGGATGGGGGTTTGCGGCTTGGTGGCTACGGCCTTGGACACTATCTGCAAGGCGCTGACCAGTTCATTTTTGGCACAGGTGATTTTCATTTTGGTGGTCCTCTCTTTTTTTTATTATTACTCGGAGTATTTTTAAAGAAATAGCCGTCGTAGTAGTAGGGCTTGTGGAAATGTTGAAAAGTGCAGAAATCCCAATGTTATCAACGATTAACCTGTGGGTAATATGTTCATAACAAGAGGGGAGGTTATCCACACAATCCACGGTGAAAACCTCCCCTGTATTTTATCCACATTCTGTCGACAAGAAATCCGCAGGACTTTCCACAGGGTTATCCACGACGATTCTGTTCATAAAATGACGTTACATCTTCTGGATTCGCTCGACGAGTTCATTTAAGATACCGCCGAGTTTAATGTCGGATTCTTTTTCTTTGCTGATTTTATCGCAGGCATGCAATACCGTAGTGTGGTCACGGCCACCGAAGAAGTTGCCGATCTGCGGCAGGGACGTATCGGTGAGCTCGCGGCAGAGATACATGGCAATCTGCCGTGGGTAAGCAATGCTGCGGGTACGCTTTTTGGCGTGCAAGTCGTCAATCTTTATTTTGAAGTAAGAAGCTACGATTTCCTGGATTACTTCCATGGTGATCTCTTTAGTCTTGTTGTTCGGGAACACATCTTTTAAGGCCTCGGCCACCAAATCCGTGGTGACTGGCTTCTTAATCAGGGAAGCGTAAGCAACAACACGGGTCAGTGCACCCTCCAGCTCACGGATGTTGCTGTCGATGCGGCTGGCAATGTAGACCATGACGTCGTTTGGTACACTGAAGTGATCAAGCTGCGCTTTATTCTTCAAGATAGCGATACGCGTCTCGAGGTCCGGGGCCTGAATGTCGGTGATAAGTCCCCATTCAAAGCGGGAACGCAGGCGGTCTTCCAGGCGTTCAACCTCCCGAGGCGGACGATCGGAGGACAGGATAATCTGTTTCTCGGCATCGTGAAGGGTGTTGAACGTATGGAAGAATTCTTCCTGGGTACTGGTCTTTCCGGACAGGAATTGGATATCGTCGACGAGCAAAACGTCGATGTTCCGGTATTTCTGGCGGAATTTTTCCGCATTACCTTCCTGGATGCTGCGGATGATCTCGTTCGTGAACTGTTCACTGGAGACATAGAGAACCCGCATCTCCGGATGATTGTGGAGAACACGGTTGCCGATGGCATGCATCAAATGGGTCTTGCCGAGACCAACCCCGCCGTACATGAAAAAGGGGTTGTAGACCTTTCCCGGCGATTCGGCGACAGCCATGGCGGCTGCATGAGCAAAGCGGTTGCTGCTGCCTGTTACGAAGGTATCGAAGGTATATTTTGGATTTAAAGAGGAACTGTCGCCAGCGGCAAGAATGTGCATATCGCTATTTTCGGTGCTGGTGTTCGTATCTCCGTTGTGGCTGAAAAGGGTACCCTGGTCGGGGGGCTCCTTCGGACCGCGGCGAACCGGTTCTTGCTCTGGTTCCGGCGTTTTCTCCGTTTCAACTACTTTCATGACGATTTTTCGGGGGCTGCCCACAACAGCCGCAACGGCATCCTCAAGTATCGTCAGGTAATGGCTGGTAATCCAGTCCTTGGCCATAGCCGTTTGCGTGCCGAGGACTAAGTCCGATTCCGTCAGGGAGATAGGCTGAATCGGATCGAGCCATTTGAAGGCAGAGCCTGCGAGCTGGTCTCTCATATTATTGAGAATCTGCTCCCAGATTGCCTGCAATTCTGCTTGCTCCATTAAAATAACCCTTTCTGCTTATAGAATATGTAGAAAGCTTTTTCCACAGGTGAATATTTTTATCCACATTTTTATCCACAGGTGTGGATAAATGAAGGTTTCCCCAGGAGAAGAGGCGGGAAATATGGATAAGTTCACGGGACTTTCTGTTTCCGCGATTTTCAAGTGCTGTGGAGTTTTCCGCACAATAATCAACAATATCTTATCAGAATAAAATCAAGTTATCAACAGTTTTTAAGGGGATAACTGGTTAAAAGTAATATTTTATCCACAATTAGGGGCAAAAAATGCACAGGGAAAATCTTGACACCTCTTAGGGCGTAGGCTATAATTTACGGTGAGTCTTAGTGCGGGGGACACCTGCACGAGCATAAAGAAGATCTGATGCTTTGCTTCTATACGAATAGAAAAATCAGAAATCAGCATAAGGAGGTGTTTAACGAATGAAACAGACTTATCAGCCGAACAACCATTGGAGAAAGAAGACCCATGGCTTCCGTGAGCGCATGAAGACGAAAGGCGGTCGTCTCGTTCTGAAGAGAAGACGCCAGCGCGGTAGAAAGAAGCTTTCGGCATAAATTTTACAGTAAGGTCACTTAGGTGGCCTTTTCTTTTAGTTATCATTTGGTTTCGGAGCAAATCCGAATCGTTTTTATAGATATTGGTGAAATTACGAATGCTTACATTACCGAGAAAGAAAATGCTTAAGCGTCGCAGTGATTTTCAGCGGGTGTATCGTACTGGCCGCTCTTGGGCCAATCGGTATTTCGTGTTGTATGTATTTAAGACAGACAGCCTCGATGGCAAGGTCGGTTTTGCTGCTGGCAAGAAACTGGGTTGTGCTGTAGTTCGCAACCGTGTAAAAAGACTGCTGCGCGAGAGCTATCGCAAGAATCAGTCGCTGCTTCGTCCGGGGTTGGCACTATTGCTCGTCGGACGCAAGGGTATGGTCGATGTGAAATGCGATGTGGTGGAAAAGTCGTTTGTCTCATTGGGGCGTAAGGCAGGAATCTTTGTGGATGCTGCTTCTCCGGATAGAAAGAAGGATAAAGGATGAAAAAGGCGCTGCTGCTGCTGATTAAGTTCTATCGAAACTTTATTTCGCCGCTGAAGCCGCCTTCCTGTCGTTATATTCCGACCTGTTCGGAATATGCGATGATTGCCGTGGAAAGATACGGGGCGCGCCGTGGTGGCTGGCTGGCTTTGAAGCGTATTATGCGCTGCCATCCCTTCCATAAGGGCGGCTATGACCCCGTTCCATAAGTTGTTGGTTTAGTTTTTTAGATTAGGACGTGATGGTTTGGGTTTCTTTGGAACGTTATTTGCACCGATTGAAAATCTCCTGCACTTTGTGCTTGAGCTGTTATATTCATTGACGAGTATGGCGGGGATTGGCAGCTATGGTATGGCTATTATCCTGCTTACCATCATCATCAAAATGCTGATGTATCCGTTGACGGTAAAACAGGTAAAATCCATGAAGGCGATGCAGGAACTTTCGCCGAAGATGAAGAAGCTTCAGGAGAAGTATAAGGATAATCCCCAGGTTATGCAGCAGAAAATCGGTGCCCTCTATAAGGATGCCGGCGTAAATCCATTGGCTGGCTGCCTGCCGCTGCTGATTCAGATGCCGATTCTGATGGGCATGTATTATGCGCTTTTCAATTTCACCTATCCCTCGGCTGAGGCGGCACAGTTCCTGTGGCTGCCGAGTATGTCGGACCCGGATCCGATTTATGTGCTGCCAATCCTGTCAGCACTGACGACGTTCCTCCAGCAGAAGATGACGACTACGGAAATGAATCAGCAGATGAAGGTCATGATGACGGTTATGCCGCTCTTCATTGGCTGGATTAGCTTGAACTTCCCCTCGGGTCTTGTTCTGTACTGGGTAACGATGAATATCGTCCAGATTGTTCAGCAGTGGTGGATGTATCGTGGTGAGGATAAAACGAAGGAGGCTGCCTGATATGGCAGAGGTATTAGAAGCATCGGGGAAAACAGTCGAAGAAGCAATTGCTTTGGCTGCTTCCAAACTTGGTGTCACAACGGACCTGCTCGACTATAAAGTCATTCAGCAGCCATCCAACGGTTTCTTTGGTTTATTTGGAACTAAGCCGGCCCGCATCGAGGCGATGGTAAAGTCCCAGCCAGCTTGCAGCAAGGAGCCGGCTGGGGTAACGGAAGCCGCTGAGGAGCCGGTTTCCGTTGGGGAAACCGTATCGATTGAGGAACAGGCAAAGATTGCGGAGAAATTCCTGCAGGATGTATTCCAGACTATGAAGCTGGATGTAAAGATTGAGCGCGGGGAGTCCGAAGAAGGCGTTCTGTTCCAGCTCATCGGGAAAAATCTTGGCATTTTGATTGGCAAGCACGGCCAGACCCTGGATTCTCTTCAGTATCTGGCGAATTTGGCCGCTAATCGCGGTATTTCCGAGAATCGGGCCCGCATCATCATCGATATTGAAAATTACCGTTCGCGGCGTGAGGATACGCTGGTACGGCTGGCTGGCCATCTGGCAGAGAAGGCCTGCCGCATCGGGGAAGAGGTTCATCTGGAACCCATGAACCGCCACGAGCGTAAAATCATCCATATGGCGCTTCAGGACAACCGTCGGGTCAGCACTTACAGTGCTGGCGACGAACCCCGCCGCTATGTGGTGATTGCACCGAAACGCCGCCGCCGTTCCCGGAGGAATTACAGCGAACCGCGTTTTGACGAAGAATAAAATAGCTATCAGGCAAGAGAGCTGTGAAAGGGCTGTCTCATTTTGAGGCTGCCCTTTTGTGTATATGAGAGGTAATAATCATGCAACAAGGGGATACGATAAGTGCCATTGCCACGGCCCAGGGAGAGGGCGGCATTGGCATCATAAGGATAAGCGGCCGAAATGCCATCGAGACTGCCGATAAAGTCTTTCGGGCTGTCAGCGGCAAAAAGCTAGCGGAGTATGAGACCCAGCGGGCGGTATTTGGTCATATTGTCGATGAACAGGAAGAAGTTGTGGATGAAGCCATGGTGCTTTTGATGCGTGCCCCCCATTCCTATACGAAGGAAGATGTAGTGGAATTGCAGTGCCATGGTGGCCTCATGCCGCTTCGCAAGACATTGGCGCTTACCTGGCAGGCTGGTGCCAGACCCGCGGAGCGGGGAGAATTTACCAAGCGGGCCTTTTTGAATGGCCGCCTGGATCTTTCCCAGGCCCAAGCCGTTATGGATGTCATCAGTGCCAAGACCGAGCGCTCTTTAAAAATGGCCACGGGACATCTTTCCGGACATTTTTCCGAGGGGATACGGGCCATGCGCCATGCCATTCTTGGGCAGATTGCCCATTTGGAAGCCGCCATTGATTTTCCTGAGGATGAAGTGGACGATGTGGTGATGTACGAGGTGGAGCATAATGTGGTTGATGTACGCAACCAAATCCAGAAGCTCTTAAAGACAGCCCAGACTGGCCGTATTCTGAAGGATGGTTTAATGACAGCTATCGTCGGCAAGCCAAACGTGGGGAAATCCTCGCTGCTTAATGCGTTGCTGCGGGAGGAACGGGCAATCGTAACAGATATCCCGGGAACGACGCGTGACTCCATTGAGGAATATGCCAATGTGGGCGGAGTGCCCTTGCGCATCATCGATACTGCTGGCATCCGGGCCACTGATGATTTGGTGGAGCAGATTGGTGTCGATAAGGCTCGTTCCTATGTAAATCAGGCCTCCCTGGTATTGGCCTTATTTGATGCATCGCGGGAGCTTACGGCTGAGGATGAGGAGATATTCTCGCTGATTGAAGGCCGGGAGGCCATTGTCCTGCTAAATAAATCGGATTTACAGCCGGTGTTGACTGAAGAAATGCTGCAGGAAAGAACATCGGCCCAGGTGCTGGGAATTTCCACGGTAACAGAACATGGCCTGGATAATCTGGCTGATGCCATCCGCCAAAAGGTTTATGATGGTGGTTTGGATGATGGAAATGAGGGGGCCTTTGTAAATGATGAGCGGCAGGCGGAGATTCTGCGGCAGGCCGATGACCATCTGGCGGCGGCCCTGCGGACCATCGAAGCCCAGCTGGGCCTTGATTTCATCTCCATTGACTTGCGGTCAGCCTGGGAGAAACTCGGTGAGCTCACAGGCGAGACGGTGGGAGAAGATATCATCAATGAGATTTTCTCGAAGTTCTGTATTGGCAAATAAAAAAGAAGGTTGATGATTTTGGATAAAAATGTGTTCGTAGCGGATCGCTACGATGTGATTGTAGTTGGTGCCGGTCATGCCGGTGTCGAGGCAGCTCTGGCTGCTGCCCGTATTGGCTGCCGCACGCTGTTGGCCACGCTGTCCATGGATAATATCGCCATGATGCCATGCAACCCCTCGGTGGGCGGGCCGGCTAAAGGCCATCTAGTTCGTGAACTCGACGCCCTGGGGGGCGAAATGGGTGTCAATGCCGATAAGACCTGCATCCAGTTCCGTATGCTCAACACGGGCAAAGGGCCGGCGGTTCATGCCCTGCGTGCCCAGGCAGATAAAAAACTTTATCAGTTTACCATGAAAAAGACTTGCGAGAATACGGAGAATCTCGATGTCAAACAGATTCTCATCGACAAGCTGCTTTTAGAGGGGGACAAGGTCAAGGGCGTTCAAGTCGAGACTGGGGAAATCTACGAAGCCAAGGCTGTTATCATGGCTACGGGAACCTATCTCAAGGGTCGTATCATCATCGGTGAGCATACTTACACCGGTGGCCCGAATGGTCAGCGGGCAGCAATGAAGTTCTCGGATTCCCTGCTGGAGGCAGGCGTGCGCCTGATGCGGTTCAAGACAGGAACCCCTGCCCGTGTCGATGCCCGGACCCTGGACTATGACAAGATGGAAATACAGCCGGGGGATGAAGAATGCCGGAATTTCTCCTTTATGAGTGACGAAACGACCCGGGAACAGATTCCCTGCTGGCTGACCTATACCAACGAAAAGACCCATAAAATCCTGCGGGATAATATGCACCGGGCACCTATGGCCAACGGTATCATTGAGGGAATCGGGCCCCGGTACTGTCCCTCGATCGAGACGAAAATCCTGCGCTTCCCGGACAAGGAGCGCCATCAGCTTTTCTTGGAGCCGGAAGGACTCAACACCAATGAGGTCTATGTACAGGGCATGTCCACCAGTATGCCCATGGACGTCCAGCTGGAATTCTTGCGGACGATCCCGGGGCTGGAGCATGCGAAAGTCATGCGGGCCGGCTATGCCATCGAGTATGACTGCATTGACCCGACCCAGCTCAAACCGACGCTGGAGTTCAAGGATATCCATGGATTTTTCTCGGCTGGTCAGGCCAACGGTACCTCGGGCTATGAGGAGGCTGCTGGTCAGGGCATCATTGCCGGTATCAATGCGGCGATGTTCGTAAAGGGGGAAGAACCCCTGGTATTGAAGCGCAGTGATGCCTATATCGGCGTGCTGATTGATGATCTGGTCACCAAGGGAACCAGTGAGCCTTACCGCATCATGACCAGCCGGGCCGAATACCGACTGCTGCTGCGGCAGGATAATGCCGATCAGCGCCTGACGCCAATGGGCCGCCGCGTGGGCCTCGTAACGGATGAGCGCTGGGAACGATTCACGAAAAAGCAGGCGGCAATCCAGCAGGCCATGGAATATCTCAAGAAGAATTCCATTAATCCGACCCAGGAAATCAAAGACAAGCTGGCAGCTGCCGGAATTGAGCCAATCCGCAACGCGACGAGTTTTTATGAGCTTTTGCGTCGTCCGGATGTGGACTATGCCAAATTGCAGGCTGTCTTCAATCTGCCGGAATTAGCCCCGGAGGTACAGCAGCAGGTTGAGATTTCTATTACCTACGAAGGCTATATCCAAAAACAGCTGGAACAGGTAGAGCATATGGAAAAACTGGAGGAAAAACTCTTGCCGGAGAATCTCGACTACAATCAGGTGCCGAGTCTGCGGGATGAGGGCCGCGAAAAGCTGGCTAAAATCCGTCCGCGTTCGGTGGGACAGGCCAGCCGCATCAGCGGTGTTTCGCCGGCGGATATATCGGTATTGCTCGTATGGCTCGAACAGCAGCGCCGCATTCAGGATAAGAAAGAGGGTTGAAGATGTTTCGGGAAGAGATGAAAAAAGCCGCCGAGGCTTACGGAATTTCGCTGACGGAAGGGCAGTTGGAGCAGTTCAATCGTTATTATGAACTGCTCGTAGAGTGGAATAAGGTAATGAATCTCACGGCGATTACGGAACCGCATGAGGTAGCTGTCAAGCATATGATTGATTCCCTTACGGCTTACGATAAGGAATACTTTGCTGAGGGAGTATCCGTAATCGATGTGGGCACTGGGGCTGGTTTTCCGGGACTTCCCTTGAAGATTTTTGACCCCACCATCAAGTTGACGCTGATGGATTCCCTCAACAAACGAGTAAAATTCCTGCAGACTGTCGTCGATGAACTGGGGCTGCAGGATGTGGAATGCGTCCATGCCCGGGCGGAAGAAGGTGCCCGCAATAAGAAATACCGGGAGCAGTTCGATATTGCCGTATCCCGCGCCGTGGCCCGGCTGCCGGTGCTCTGTGAGTATTGTATGCCCTTCGTTAAACGGGGCGGCAAATTTCTGGCCCTAAAGGGAATGCAGTATCAGGAGGAAGAAAACGAGGCAGAAAAAGCCATCAAGGTAATGGGAGGCAGCAAAGTATCAACGCGTCCTGTCAAACTTCCAGGGCTGGATGATGTGCGGGCTGTGGTGGAAATCACCAAGGGGATGCCAACTCCCAAAGCCTACCCGCGCAAAGCCGGAACGCCAGTAAAAAATCCATTATAACGCGAAGCGGAATGTTCCACGTGAAACATTCCGCTTCTTTTTACAAATTACCGTTTGCCGGGTAGCAGTACCAAGTTCGTGTTCGAAGCCAATCGCCGGCGGCGGGGGCCCCAGTACCAACGCTCCACCGGTGACAACCCGCTACAAGAAATTTTTGCCTTTTTATTAAGAGTTGGAAAACAGTTAAACGCGCTTCGCTTGGACGAAACTGCTTTTCCAACGAGAACGCAGGCAAAATTTTCTTGTTTCACGCGGAACGTCAAGGCTACGCTTATGGTACTGGGGCCCCCGCCGCCTCGGTTAGAGTCGGCAAAAAACTGCCTTCCCCTCTGGGGAAGGTGGGCGCGAAGCGCTCGGATGAGGTCCCTTTATACGCATTACGATAAGCATAATAGCTTAAGTTGCTACCTCATCCGCCCCTGACGGGGCACCTTCCCCAGAGGGGAAGGCTTTT
>NZ_JAILKR010000145.1 GCF_024693525.1 Selenomonas sp.
ATTTTTACCGCGAAGAACTTTTGCGACTTCAGCTGCGAGGCGGCCGACAGTCTGGCCTTCAGCGTCTACAACATACCATTTGCGCTCGATATTGGATGCATTTGCCATAAACGTTGTCTTCATGCGATTTCCCCCCTAATAATTTCATTTCTAATTTTATCGGTATATGATGCTCTTGTGTTCGGCTTCCGGGGCTAATGGATGCCTGATTCCGTAACATCACATAGAAATATTCTACTCATAAAAGTGCAACAAGTCAAGGGCTTTTTTGCATTTATCCAGAAATTTTCTCGAAGTTATCCACGAACTTTTTGTGGATAACTTAATCTTTCCCTGTGAAATGTTTGATGGTCTTTTTTAATCCCTTTTTTATGCTCGTGCGCGGTATCCAACCAAGTTTCTCCCTGGCCTTTGCACAATCTAATATCAAACTCCCCAGAGATTGGCTGCCTGCTGCCCCAACCGAAACCTCCAGTTTTTTCCAAGTTACATCTTCCAGCAGCCGAACCAATTCTTTGGTATCTATCCCTGTGCCGGAGCTCAGATTGTAACTTGTATTGACTTCCGCAGTCAACAGGGCCGCATAGATACCATCCGCTACATCACCGGCATAAACGAAATCATGAGACCTGCCATTGCCATAAATCGTTATCCCATTACCTGCCATGATTTTTTTGATAAAGGAACCGATGATACCACCTTCCCCTATATCTTGCTGAAATTCCCCATAGACATCTGCTAACCGCAGGATGATGTAATTGAGTCCATATAGGCGCTGATACATAATCAGATACTCTTCCACCGTCTTTTTGCTAAGACCATAAAAGGAGCCAGGTGCCAGTTCCTGTGTTTCAGGAATCGGCTGCTTATTTTCCGGCCCCCTGCCATATACGGCCGAAGCAGACGAAAAGACAACCCGCTGTACATCACTTTTGCGGGCTGCCTCCAAAATATTGACGGTTCCGATTATATTTTCCATCGCATCAAAGGCTGGGTCCGCCAAGGAATCCTCAACTGTGGTCTGGGCCGCCAGATGTACCATCCAGTCAAAGCGTGCCTTCATAATGCGCGGGATTACCGCAGCTGACCGGACATCCATTTCCCAGGACTCACAAGCGGCCGGCACATTATCAAAGTCACCGGTGCTGGCATTATCGAGCACCGTTACCATGTGCCCCTCAGACAGCAGCCGCCGCACCACATGCGAACCAATAAATCCAGCTCCACCTGTTACCAAAACCTTCATAACAGATTCCTCTCTTTATTCCCTGAATCCTCAGCGCAGTTCTCCCAAATGCGCGGTACTGTTCAGCAGTTCAACGGTAGGATTCGCCGCCTTATCATAGCGCACGATATTTACCGCTGTGTTGAACTGACGGATGCTCCAAAGATACTGCAGCGGCATGTGAAGTGCCGCCGTCAGCATGGTACGCAGTACAGCCCCATGGGCTGCAATCATAATGGTCTCTCCCTCATGTCTTTGAATCAGTTCCCGCAGCCGCGACATGGCGCGCTGCTGAACTTCGGGAAAAGATTCCCCATGGGGGATATTCAAAATATCCGGGTGCGCCAAGAAATTTTCCATGGCATCCGGCCATGAGGCAACGATCTGCTCATAGGTAAGACCTTCCCAATCGCCAAAGCTCAGCTCCCGAAAAGCAGGCTCCAAGTTTACCCCAAGACCGAACCGCTTCGCCACCGTCTCAGCAGTAACCTGCGCGCGAATGAGGTCACTGGAATAAATTGCATCGATATGCTCTACAGGAAAATTGGCCGCCAGTTTTTCCGCCTGCTCAATTCCTACTGCCGATAAGGCCACATCCGACTGACCTTGATATCGGCCGCTGACATTCCACTCCGTCTGTCCATGACGGACAAAAACAACTTTTACCATGTATTAAAAATCCTCCAATGCAGCCAGCAGCTGCTCGTTTTCAGCCGGCTGGCGGACGGCGATGCGCACATAGCTTTCGCCATCCAATCCTAAATAATTGGCACAATCCCGCACCAAAATTCCCTTCTCGCAAAGCTTTTGGGTAAATTCGCCGCTATTAAGTCCTGTGCCACGGATATCCAGCAGCATAAAATTGACACTTGGCCGATAAGCCCGAATCCCCTTGAATCCATTAATCCGCTCGTAAAAGCGCTGTATTTCCTCTGCGATGAATTTCTTGCTCTGCTGCTGGTAGTCCTTATCCTGCAGCGCTGCCACACCGGCCTTCTGGGCCAGCAGGTTGACATTCCATACATCCTTGCCGGCATTGAGCTTTTTCGCCAGTATCGGGCCAGCCACGCCGAAGCCTAATCGCAAGCCGGGCAGGGCATAAAATTTCGTCAGCGACTGTATCACAAAGAGATTTGGATATTCCTCCACCAAATCGCGCACCGTATAGCGGCTGTCATAGGGAAGGAAGTCCAAAAAGGACTCATCCACCACCAGCCACTGATGACCGCCACGCATCTCGTCCAGCAAGTGAACCAATTCGTTGCGGGTAATGAGGGACCCTGTGGGATTGTTAGGATTTCCCAAAATGATGCAATCTGCCACCGCCAAAGCTCCCATAAAAGAATCCCAGTCGATGCGGAAATTATCATCAAGGTCCATCTGGAAGCAATTCACTTTCGCCCTTGCCGCCAGCGCCGCCCGCTCATATTCGCTAAAAGAAGGAACCGGCAGCAGCACATTGCGCGGACGAACCGTCTGCAAAAAAAGATAAAAGAGCTCCGATGCACCATTGCCTAACACCAAGTCATAGGACGGAACGTTATAACAGGCCTCAATCGCTTCTTTCAATTCCGCAGCGTTAGGGTCAGGGTAATGAACCACATCCTTTATTCCTAACGAAACAGCTTGATATACTGCTGAGGATAAACCCAGCGGATTAACATTTGCCGAAAAATCCAACCATGCTTCGCCATTGTCACGAGCAGTATAGATATTTCCACCATGCTCAAACTTATTCATCATACCTAATCACTCTCTTTCTTTTTCCAGCTTCCATGCCAGACATTTTTCTACGAATGATTTCGCAGCCTCCGGGCAACCGGCAAAATGAAGATGCAAATAGCTGCCCAAGGCATTTTTACACTGCCGCCCAGCCCCATAGGTCTGGTTATTACGCAGCTTCGTGAAGCAAAATGGCCGCTTTCCATCCTCCGCAGCTTGTTCCACCGAAAAATGAAATTCGTGGCCATGAAGCTTTGTTCCCTTACTCCCCAACAGGGAATCCCCCATCAGGACGGCTTCCACATAGCCAACCATCTGCAGTTTCTTGGTCATAACCGCCTGTCCCGAAAACACGCCGGTCATGGCATGAACCTCGCCGGCAAAATCCTGCAAGCTGTCCATCAGGTACATATAACCGCCACATTCAGCATAAATAGGCATACCTGCTGCTGCCTTTTCCCGAATTTCCTGCCGCAAAGACTTATTAGCAGACAATTGCGCCGCAAACATCTCAGGGAAACCGCCACCGATAAGCAAGCCATCTACCTCCGGCAGGCTGTTATCCCGAAGCGGACTAAAGAGAACGAGTTCTGCACCAAAGTGTTTCAGTATATTCAAGCTGGTGGGATAATAAAAAGAAAAAGCTTCATCCTGGGCTACCCCCAGACGGCATACCGTCGGCTTCTGCTCATTTTCCAGGAAAAGTTCCTGGAAGATGAGCGGTTTTGCTGCCTTCGCCAGCTCCAGCAGTGCCTCAAGGTCTAACTGGCTCCCCACCGCCTGTCCTATCTTGTCAACTACGTCTTGTTCTTCATTTTCCTGTACGGGTAAAAGCCCCAAATGGCGCTCTGGCAGCTTCAGTTCCTCATTTCGCCGCAGCGCACCATAAACCTCCATATCGATTGCCTTCATGGCTTCACGAATCATGGCCTCATGGGTATCCGACCCCAAGCGGTTCAAGAGAACACCTGCCAATTGTACCTCGGGGTCATAATCCCGAAAGCCCTGAGCAATGGCCGCTGCCGATGCTCCCATGGATTTTGCATCAATGACCAAAAGCACCGGGGCATCCAGGAGCTTTGCCACCTGAGCCGTGGAACTCACTCCCCGCCGGCCCCCATCGTATAGGCCCATAACGCCTTCCACCACAGCGATGTCAGCCCCTTCACAAGCGGCGGCAAAAATTGCCGGCACAGCCTGCTCCGGTGTGAGCCAGGTATCCAGATTATGCGCCGTCCGGCCGCTGGCTAGTTTATGATAGCCCGGATCGATATAATCCGGACCAACCTTAAAGGACTGCACCTTTAGGCCGCGTTCCTTAAGTGCAGCCAGCAGCCCCGTAACGATTGTCGTTTTTCCCGACCCCGACTGGGTTGCTCCAATGACAATCCGCGGGATGGAATACTGATTTGCGTACTGCAACGAAACACCTCTTCTGCTACGATACTTTGCTTATCTAAAAAGTTCTACAAACTCTTCACGTTTTCCTTCTGCCACCTGGACGCCACCGCTCTGCAACCTTGTCTGCATCATCAGTACCAAGTTGGGAAAACGATGACGAATCGCTCTAGTTGCCAGCTGCAGAGACGCATCGGGGAAATGCTCTGGCCAAAGGACGCCAATAACCGTGCCACTATGGGCGATATTAATCCCCAATGCCCCTTGTTCCCTGGCAAAAGCTAACAGCTCCTCCAAACCAGCTTTGTACAGAAGGGGTTGATTATTCAACGCACTCATAACTGCCGCCTCAGCAATCAAAGCCTCATCCTGTGCCTGCCAGCCTTTCTCGAATAAAGCCAATGCCTCAGCCGAACGATTTTCCCCACCATCATCCTTTACCTGCTCATGGTAGCGAAGGGTATCGACGACCCCCCCCGTATCGAAAATGGAAATACGAAAAGCCGGCAAGTCCTGATAACTTGCCAGCCAATCGCCATTCATATGGTTGATGCAGACCACCTGCGGATAAAAAATCCCATCGGTAGGTTCGATACTGGCGGCCAAGCGCATGATTTCCTCCGGATAAGTGCGATAGTCAAAGGCCAAAGCCACCGCCGCTACCGTTGCGGCAATATCCGCACTAGAAGAAGCCATGCCCTTCCCCCGTGGCAAGCTGGATTCTAAGCTAAGTCCCCAGGGAAGCTCCTCCTTCCCCAGACTCGTCAAAATCTTCTCCAAGGCCATCAGCGATTTTCGTCCCAATCCATGAATTCCCGATAGCGCATCGGAAATCCGGACCGTCGTATAGCTTCCCACCGGACAGGTGACCAGAAAAGGGTTCCCGACTTTCATTCCCTGCAGGAGTTCCCCACAAGAGCCGGGAACGCGAACCGTCAATTCCATACCTTACGCTCCTAAACAGCTGCTTTTTCAGCGCCACAAAATATGCAGACCCCCAGGAATCCAGGAAGTCACGAGAAATACGACCAGTACCATTGTCTCCGTGAGGGTTTCCACCGCTCCATAGGTATCTCCAGTCAAACCACCAAGCTTATTGGTAAGCCATGCCCCCAGCAGCCAAGCAAAGCCCAAGCCTACAGCCAGGGCAGCAATGGCAGCTTGTCCCCAAGGAACTACGAACAGCAGCGTTGTAATGCTGGCAACTGCCAAAGTCTTCTTATCGGCCATATCCGAAAAGGCCTTGCCCATTCCTTCCGGACGAGCATAGGGAAAAAAGGCAATGACCATGACCATGGCCATGCGGCCGATAACCGGCATGACAAAAAGCGCCGTCATAATCAGCACCAGCTTGATATCCCGCAGCACCGTCCAATTTATCATCATTAAGGACACCAGGGCAATGACGCCGAAAGCCCCAACGCGGCTGTCCTTCATGATTTCCAATTTCCGTTCCCGGCTGCGGGCAGAAAAAACGCCGTCGGCTGTATCCATATAACCGTCAAGCAGCAGCCCCCCGGTCATGACAATCGGCAACAAAACCAAAACCGTCGTGACGAAATTGGCCCAGCCGAAAACCGCCACCAGGCACCAGGTCACCAGCATGTAAATCAAGCCCAAAAGCCCCCCCACCAACGGGAAAAATTTTGTACTGCGGCCAAAATCTTCCACGGTCAAGTCAGGCTGCTCCTTCACATGAATGCGAGTCAAAAATTGCAATGCCGTAATAAATGACTTCATCGATAATATCCTCCTATAGTTTCTGATACTATCTTTATCACAATCCAAACATGGCATAGGCAATAAGGATAAACATCACCGTCACGGTGTACATCATTCGAATCGATTCCATGATATGCTTAGGGGCTATCATCTCGATGACATCTCCCATGTAAGCCCGAAAATGCTTCTTGCCAAAGTAAGAATTGACGCCGCCCAAGCGGACGTGCAAAGCCCCTGCCACAGTAGCCTCGGCATAGCCGCCATTGGGGCTTGGATGTTTTTCCGCATCCCGTAACATCACCCGATAGGCATTCTTGTAATCAAAGCCCAATATCCAGGCGGCGAAGATAAACAACACGCCTGTGAGGCGCGCGGGAATATAGTTTAAGGCATCGTCAAGCTTAGCTGCCGCCCGGCCAAAGTACAGATATCTGTCGTTCTTATAGCCAATCATCGAATCCATGGTATTGGCTGCCCGATAAAGCACCGCCAAGGGGACTCCGCCAATGACGAAAAAGAAAAGCGGTGCAATAATACCATCCACAGTATTTTCCGCAATTGTTTCCACGGCAGCCCGGGCAATTTCTGAATCGTCGAGATTCTCCGTGTCCCGGCCAACAATCCAGCCAACTTTCTTGCGGGCTTCCTCCAGTTCACCGAGGATGAGCAGCGTATAAATCCCCTTCCCCGCCTTAGCAAGACTCTTTGGGGAAATGGTAAAGGACAGCAAAACACCGCCCACCACTGCTGGCCCAAAGGACCAGGGGATATGGTAAGACAACATCATGACAGCAGCAGCCACCTCATAGGAAACCAACAGCGTAATCAACACCAGCATGGCGCCCATCGCAAATTTTTTTCCATCGCTGTCTTCGTTTCGGTAAAATAACTTTTCCAAGGCACCGATGAGTTTTCCCATCAGCACCACCGGATGCCAGCGGCTGTTGGGGTCGCCGATAATGGTATCCACCAGAAAAGCGATAATTGCAGTCATCATAGTTTCTCTCCCATGATGGCTGCCAGCTTTTCCATATCGAGACTCTGGCGAACCACCGCTGCCAAATGATTATAAGCCTTTTCCTTTTCCGCTCTCACATTGCGCTGGATGGCAAGGGGCGCCATCCCCTTGCGGCCGCGCAGGGCATTAATCACCTGACGGCGGAAACCGTCGTGGTCAAAAATCCCATGAATATAGGTGCCGACCACTTCGCCCTGTTGGTCATCCTTTTCTCTTGCCACTGCGCCATCCCAGCTGTCCGCTTCCCGGGCAGCTTTGGCGCGAATATGGAAGGGATGATACACCGCCAGCCCGAACTCCGTCTTGCCCATATGAATCTCGTAGCCCGGCATATCCTTAGCCGCAAGCATTTGTCCCAGGAAGGGCAGCTGTACACAGTCTGCCACCACCTGGGTTGTGCGCTTCTGCGCTGCAAAGGTTGTCTCCATATCCAGATACCCAAGGCCCTCAATATCCTCATGATCCGACTCGGTGTGTTCCGGGTCGTGGATGGCCTTTCCCAGCATCTGATAGCCGCCGCAGATTCCCCAAAGGGGCGTACCGCTTTCCACCCGGCGGGAAATTTCCGCAGCCATTCCCGTTTCTTGCAGATGAATGAGGTCCTCCGTCGTGTTCTTTGATCCTGGCAAAATAATCATATCCGGTTCATCCAGTTCCTCTTTGCTGAAAACATAATAGAGAGATACATCCGGCTCTGCAGCCAAACTGTCAAAATCGGTAAAATTCGATAACTTCGGCGTCCGGATTACCGCAATCTTTATCGGCGCATCCACAGGAACCGCCTGCTTCTCCTCTAGGGAAACCGAATCTTCATCGTCGATGCCCAACGCCTCAACGTGAGGTACTACCCCTAAGACCGGTTTACCGGTCTTCTGCTCTAGAAAATCGATGGCCGGTGTCAAAAGACTCACATCGCCACGAAACTTATTGATGATAAGTCCCTTGACCAAATCCCGTTCGTCTTCCTCTAAGAGCTCCAAGGTTCCCACCAAAGCGGCCAAAGCTCCCCCTCGGTCGATATCCGCAATCAAAAGAACCGGCGCCTGTAAATATTTAGCCACGCGCATATTTACAATGTCATTGGCCTTGAGATTGACCTCGGCAGGACTCCCCGCGCCTTCGATGACAATCGTATCGTATTCTGCCTGCAGCCGTCCCAGGGATTCTTTCACCGCATCAAAGGCTTTCAGGCTGTACCCTTTATGGTACTCGCGGGCACTCATGTTGCCGATTGGCTTTCCCATCAATACCACCTGAGAGCAGCTATTGCCAGTAGGTTTGAGCAAAACCGGATTCATGTCCACCATCGGCTCTAACCCTGCCGCTTCCGCCTGAGCCACCTGCGCCCGTCCCATTTCCTTGCCGTCACGGGTGACGTAGGAGTTAAGCGCCATATTCTGCGCCTTGAAGGGAACGACCTTGCGCCCCTGTTGATGGAAAATGCGGCAGAGGGCCGTGGTGATAATGCTTTTGCCCACATGGGAACTGGTCCCCATGAGCATAATAGCGTTGGACATGTGGATTCCTCCTTAAGCTAATGCTTTAATATTTACCGGTATTCCTGCTATAACCGCATAAACATCAGCAGCTGCCTTAGCCAGCTGCTGATTGGCCAGTCCGCTGATATCCCGATAGATGCGGCTGAGCTTATTTTCGGGAACGATTCCTGCCCCCACCTCGTTAGTGACGAATACCACTACTGCCCCTTGAGCAGCAGCAGCCTGAGCAGCTGCGATAAGCTGGCTGATTTTTTGATGGGTCAGGGCATAGATTTGCTCTGGCTTATCCAGCTCCTGTTCCTCCAACTGACAAAGAATATTGCTAAGGTAAATCGTAATGCAGTCAAACAAAATGGCATCATGCTGCTTGGCTGCCGCTTCAATGGCCTGCTGGGCATCAAAGGGAGCCTCGTAAGTCTGCCAATCTGCCGGCCGACGCTTGCGATGAAGCGCTACGCGAAACCGCATCTCTTCATCAAAAATTTGTGACGTGGCAATATACGCAATGGCATGCCCGCTTTGCGCGACAATTTTTTCGGCAAAGGTGGATTTCCCCGAGCGGGCACCCCCTGTCACTAAAACAATTTTGCCTGTTTTTTCCTCATCCATATCAGCCTCGGTCATTGTTAATCAAATACATCATAGCATTGATGGCAGCAGCGGCAATGGGGCTTCCCCCTTTAGTTCCCTCAACCGTTATATAGGGTACCATGCCATTTTCGGCCAGTTCTTTTTTGGAATCGGCAGCCCCCACAAACCCCACTGGAATTCCCACAATGCAGGCAGGACGGACGCCCTCTTCCCGAACGAGCCGAAGAACTTCAAACAGTGCCGTAGGCGCATTGCCAATGGCCACAATACTGCCATCAAGCTTTTTGCCGAACCGGCGCATGGCAGCCATCGAACGGGTTATTCCCTCAGCCTTGGCCTGTTCCGCCACCTCAGCATCGGCAATCAGACAGTGAACTTCGCCGCCAAAGGAAGCCAG